>NZ_JBLRDT010000042.1:0-16440 GCF_057512245.1 Gryllotalpicola sp. CP2-P1 | reverse complement strand
CGAGCGCCTCGACGGGCCCGCGCGGCCGCAGGACACGCGGCCATCGGAGCGCCCGAAGGCGGATTCCCCGGCGGCCCCCGCCTCGAGGTTCGCGAGCTGGCGCGAACTGCGCCGCGCGGTCGCGGCCCGGCGAAGGATCGAGCGCGAGGAGGCGCGGCGCTTCACGGCACGCACCCGCCGACGCAGGCAGATCCAGCTCGGCATCGCCGGGTTCGTCGTGCTGGTGCTCGGCGGCGCGGTCGTGACCGCGTATTCGCCGGTGATGTCACTGCGGCACATCGAGGTCGTCGGCACCCACAACGTGAAAGCCGCCGAGGTCCAGAAGGCGCTTGCGGGCGAGCTCGGCACCCCGTTGCCGCTCGTGAGGTCGGCCGACGTGGCGCACGCCCTCGACGACTTCCGCCTCATCGAGTCGTACAGCACGCAGCTCGAGCCGCCGTCGACGCTCGTCGTGCGCATCACCGAGCGCACGCCGCTCGGCGTGGTCAAGCAGGGCTCGAGCTACGAGGTCGTAGATCAGGCGGGTGTCGTGCTGTCGGCCGGGGCGACGCCGGCCGCCGGTCTGCCGATCATCACCGTGCCGAAGGGCGAGCAGCCCGAGAAGTCGACGGGCTTCGCGGCAACGGCCGCCGTGATCGCGGCGCTGCCTTCGACGGTGCGCACCACCGTGACCGGCGCGAGCGCGACCGGCGCCAACGACGTGACCTTCACGCTGAAGGGGGGCAAGCGGGTCATCTGGGGCGGCACGGGCGACATGGACCTCAAGACCGCCGACCTTCAAGCTCTGCTGAAGGGTGCGGCGGGGGCATCCGTCTACGACGTGTCGAGTCCGCGCGCGCCGATCACGCGCTGACGCGACTCGGGCCACCTCGTTTTCGAGCGAATAACGGCGACACGCGCAGATACACGGCGGGCGTTCGGATGCCGCGCCCTACCCTCAGGTGAAGGAAATGCATACCGAGCATAACTTTTACCCTCTACTTGAGGTTGAAGGTTGAGCGCAGGTTCAACGCGGAGGCCAGAGCGTGAGCACTAACCAGAACTACCTCGCCGTCATCAAGGTGGTCGGCATCGGCGGCGGCGGCGTCAACGCCGTCAACCGCATGATCGAGCTCGGCCTGCGCGGGGTCGAGTTCATCGCCATCAACACCGACGCGCAGGCGCTGCTGATGAGCGACGCCGACGTGAAGCTCGACGTGGGCCGCGAGATCACCCGCGGCCTCGGCGCGGGCGCGGACCCCGAGGTCGGGCGCCGTGCCGCAGAGGACCACGCGGAGGAGATCGAAGAGGCGCTCGCCGGCGCCGACATGGTCTTCGTGACCGCGGGCGAGGGCGGCGGCACCGGCACCGGCGGCGCGCCCGTCGTGGCCCGCATCGCGAAGTCGATCGGCGCTCTGACCATCGGTGTCGTCACCAAGCCGTTCAGCTTCGAGGGCAAGCGCCGTGCCGACTCGGCCGCAGCGGGCGTCGCGCGGCTCAAGGAAGAGGTCGACACCCTCATCGTCGTGCCGAACGACCGCCTGCTCGAGATCAGCGACCGCGGCATCTCGATGATGGAGGCGTTCACCACGGCCGACCAGGTGCTGCTGGCCGGTGTGCAGGGCATCACCGACCTGATCACGACGCCCGGTCTCATCAACCTCGACTTCGCCGACGTGAAGTCGGTCATGCAGGGCGCGGGCTCCGCACTCATGGGCATCGGCTCCGCGCGCGGGGCCGATCGCGCGATCAAGGCGGCCGAGCTCGCCGTTGCGAGCCCGCTGCTCGAGGCCTCGATCGAGGGCGCGCGCGGCGTGCTGCTGTCGATCCAGGGCGGCAGCAACCTGGGCATCTTCGAGATCAACGACGCGGCCCGCCTGGTGCAAGAGGTCGTGCACCCCGAGGCCAACATCATCTTCGGAACCGTGATCGACGACACCCTCGGCGACGAGGTGCGCGTCACGGTCATCGCGGCCGGCTTCGACGGCGGCGAGCCCAATGCGAAGTCCGACCCGGGCGCCCACCGCGCCGAGCCGGTCACGACCGAGCCCGCTTCGAAGACCGCCGTCGCCGGCGAGGACACCGCTGCGCTCGCGCCCGAGGACCTGCCCGTCGCCGCGTGGGAGCCGACCCCCGCCGCCGAGGCGCCGACGCTTCCCGCCGACCGCGACTTCGACGACGCCGACGGCATCGACATCCCTGATTTTCTGAAGTAGACCTTGCCTGATCTCGCAGAGCGGCTCGCCGCGGTGCGAGCCGAGATCGCGGATGCCGCACGTGCAGCCGGCCGCAGCGAGAACGAGCTGACGACCATCGTCGTCACGAAGTTCCACCCGGCCGGCCTCGTGCGCGAACTGCACGCCCTCGGCGTGCGGAACGTGGGCGAGAACCGCCACCAGGAGGCGATGGCCAAGGCGTCCGAGCTCGCCGAGCTCGACGACCTCACATGGCACTTCATCGGCCAGCTGCAGTCGAACAAGGCGCGGCAGGTGCGGCGCTACTCGCACATCGTGCACTCGGTCGACCGTCCGGCCCTCGTGGAGGCGCTCGCGCGTCGCGATGGCGACTCCGCCGACGAGGTTACAGAGGTCTTCCTGCAGCTGAACCTCACCCACGACCCCGAGCGCGGAGGCGTCGCACCCGACCGGCTCGAGCCTCTCGCCGAACGCGCCCTCGCCGCGCCCGGTCTGCGCGTGCTCGGGGTGATGGCCGTCGCGCCGCTGGGGGAGGAGCCGCGCGCGGCGTTCGCCCGCGTGCGTGAGGCATCCGATCGCCTGCGCTCGCTCGCGCCCGAGGCCCGCGCCATCTCGGCGGGCATGTCCGGAGATTTCCGCGAGGCGATCCTCGAAGGCGCGACACACCTTCGCATCGGGACGGCAATCACGGGTTCGCGGCCTGCGCCACGTTAATCTGGCCCAGTCAGCAGACAGTGCCACTGCATTTCGGGCGCGGCATATCGAGCACGGCAACGGAGGACGAAATGGCCAACCCGCTCAAGAAGACCATGGTCTACCTCGGTCTCGCGGACGAAGAGTTCGAGTACGAGGAGGACCAGCCGCGCGAGAGCGCGCCGGTCAGCCACGCCCCGCAGCAGGCGGCATCGCCGGTTGCTCCGGCACCGCAGCCGCGCCCCGAGCGCGCGCCCGTCGTGCCGATCCGCAAGAACACCCCCGTTCGAGCACAGGCGGTTCCTGAGATGAACGAGATCCTCACGGTGCACCCGCGCCAGTACCGCGACGCGCAGGCGATCGCCGAAGCATTCCGCGACGGCATCCCGGTGATCATCAATCTGTCGCAGATGAACGACAGCGACGCGCGCCGCCTCATCGACTTCGCGAGCGGTCTCTCGCAGGGCCTGCTCGGCAAGATCGAGCGCGTGACGAACAAGGTCTTCCTGCTCTCGCCGCAGCACGTGTCAGTGCTGGGTGAGCAGAAGGCGGCCGGCGAGGGCGACGCGTCGTTCTTCGCTCAGGCCTGAGCGCCGACGGTCAGGCCTGAGCCAGGCACCTCCGCGATACTTCTAGAGTGCTTGCCCTCGCGATCGTCGCCAGCGTCGTCTACTACCTGCTGCTGATCTACTTCCTCACCATGTGGGCGCGATTCGTGCTCGATCTGGTGCGCGCGCTGCGGCGCGGCTGGCGCCCCCGGGGTGCCGGCCTCGTCGCCGCAGAAGCGGTGTACACGGTCACGGACCCGCCCATCCGGCTCTTCCGCCGGCTGCTGCCGCCGGTGTCCTTCGGCCCCGTCGCGCTCGACTTCGGCTGGCCGATCACGATGCTGTGCGTCGTCATCGCGATGTACCTCGTGGGGCTGTTCGCACTCGTCTGAGCGATCACCGGGCGGGTAGTCTGGTTTGCTAAGTTTGGTCCAACACGTCCCTGACGTTCCCGATTCGAAAGCTAAGGGTGGAAAGCCATGGCGCTTACTCCGGAAGACGTAGTCAACAAGCGGTTCCAGCCGACGAAGTTCCGCGAGGGCTACGACCAGGACGAGGTCGATGACTTCCTCGACGAGGTCGTCGTCGAGCTGCGTCGCCTCAACCAGGAGAACGACGAGCTGAAGCAGCGCCTCGTCGCCGCCGACTCGCGGGTCGCCGAGCTGCAGCGCAGCGGTGGTGCGGCCCAGACGCCGGCTCCTGCTCCCGCCGTCGCCCCTGCTCCCGCGGCCGCTCCCGCCCCGACCACGGCTGCTCCGGTCGCCGCGCCGTCGGACGTCGACGAGACGCAGAGCACCAACAACCTGCTGCAGCTGGCCCGCCGCCTGCACGAAGAGCACGTCGCCGAGGGCAAGGCCAAGCGCGACGAGCTCATCGCCGAGGGCCACGCGACCGCGGCGCGCCTCGTGGCCGAGGCCGAGTCGAAGCAGAAGGAGCAGATCGCGATCCTCGACAAGCAGCGCGTCACGCTCGAGAACAAGATCGACGAGCTGCGCACCTTCGAGCGCGACTACCGCGCCAAGCTGAAGAGCTACATCGAGGGCCAGCTGCGCGACCTCGACGCATCGGGCAGCGGCAGCGTCGCTGCGAACACCGGCGCCGCTCCGGTGTCTGCGCAGAACACGGGCTCGACTCCGAGCTACCAGGGCTTTGGAGCGTAGCGCCTCCGCGAAGGTCAGCGTCCGCGCGATCGTCGTCCTCGCCGCCGTAGCCGTCTTCGTTCTTCTCGTCGACCAGGTGGCCAAGGCCCTCGTTCTCGCGCACCTCACAGAAGGCGAGCAGGTTCCCGTTCTGGGGAACCTGCTCGTCTTTCTGTTCACCCGCAATCCGGGCGCGGCCTTCTCGATCGGCACCGGCTCGACCTGGATCTTCACGATCATCGCGATCGGGGTGTTCGCGTTCGTCATCTGGTACGCCCGGCGCATCCGCACGGTGTGGTGGGCGATCGTCTTCGGCCTGCTGCTCGGCGGCCTGCTCGGCAACCTCTACGACCGGCTGTTCCGCCCGCCGGGGTTCGGCCAGGGCGAGGTCATCGACTTCATCAAGGTCCCCCTGCTGCCGGCGATCTTCAACCTCGCAGACTCCGCGATCGTCGCGGCGATGGCGCTGTTCCTGATCCTCACGCTGCTCGGCGTCGGGCTCGACGGGCGGCGTCCGTCCTCGTCCGATGCCGATAACGGCGCCGCTGTGGCGGATGCCGCGCCCGATGTGCGCCCCTCGGAAGAGCACCGCGATGGAGACGCGTAGCTACTCGATCCCCGACGGGCTCGAAGGCAGTCGAGTCGATGCGGGGGTGGCGCGCCTGCTCGGCTTCTCGCGGTCGTTCGCGGCCGAGGTCGCGGAAGCCGGGGGAGTGCTGCTCGACGGCCGCCCCGTCGGGAAGAGCGACCGCCTGACGGCCGGGTCCTGGCTCGAGGTGTCGTGGGAGGAACGCCGCGGCCCCGAGGTCGTGCCGATCGCCGTGCCCGAGCTCAAGATCGTTCACGACGACGACGACCTCGTGGTCGTCGACAAGCCGTTCGGCGTGGCGGCCCACCCGTCCGTGGGCTGGGAAGGGCCGACCGTCGTCGGGGCACTCGCCGCAGCCGGCTACCGCATCTCGACGTCGGGCGCGGCCGAGCGGCAGGGCGTCGTGCACCGGCTCGACGCCGGCACCTCGGGGCTGATGGTGGTCGCGAAGAGCGAGTACGCGTACACCATGCTGAAGCGCGCGTTCCACGACCGCACCGTCGAGAAGATCTACCACGCCGTCGTGCAGGGGCACCCCGACCCGCTGGCCGGCACGATCGACGCGCCGATCGGCAGGCATCCCAAGTCGGACTGGAAGTTCGCCGTCGTCTCGGGCGGCAAGCCGTCCGTCACGCATTACGAGACGATCGAGGCGTTTCCCGCGGCGAGCCTGCTCGAGATCCACCTCGAGACCGGGCGCACGCACCAGATCCGCGTGCACATGGCGGCTCAGCGGCATCCGTGCGTCGGCGACGCGCTCTACGGGGCGGACCCGACGTTGTCGGCGCGCCTGGGTCTCACCCGCCAGTGGCTGCACGCGGTTCAGCTCGGCTTCGAGCACCCGGGCACGGGGCAGTGGGTGCAGTTCAACACCGACTACCCGGCCGATCTGCAGCACGCGCTGGACGTGCTGAGCGCGTAGCGCGACCTGCGCCGCCGCGGCCCTCGTCGCGCCACGCCCTCGACTGCCCCCCGAGACGTTCCATAAGGGGCTTATCGCGGGGGCTATTCCGCCGTTTCGGAACGTCTCGGTGCGGGTTCGGATGCCTCCACTCCGCTGATCTCGACGTAGAACGGCTCGTTGTTGAGCGGGCCGTTCTTGGCCGAGAGCCGCAGGTTGGCATCCTCGGGCACGACGTAGCTGCGCTCGCGCAGCCCGAGCAGCCACGGCAGCGCGAGGTAGCGCACGCCGACCGCGATGCTGTGCTTTCCCGCGGCGACCGGGACACGCGACGGCCGTCGCCACTCGGCGCGGTGCTCCTCGCCGTCGATGACCAGGACGGGCCTTCCCAGCAGGTACATGAACCACGCGTTCACCCAGTGTCCGCGGGCGGTGAGTTCGAGCGCAGAGGCCACGACCGAAGCCTACGGGTTGGTCCCGGGCGGGCATCCCGCAACCCTCAAGCTGCGCTTGAAGCGTGTCGCTCGACCACGCGTGTGACGGCCGGTCGATGTCGGTGGCGTATTGCAGAATCGAAGACATGGCATCCGACTCGTTCGTCCATCTGCACGTGCACAGCGAGTACTCCATGCTCGACGGCGCCGCCCGCGTCGGTGAGCTGCTCGACGCCGCGGTCGAGCAGCAGATGCCCGCCGTGGCGGTCACCGACCATGGCAACATGTTCGGCGCCTTCGACTTCTGGAAGACGGCCACCAGCAAGGGCATCAAGCCGATCATCGGGGTCGAGGCGTACCTGACGCCGGGCACCCACCGCACCGACAAGACGCGCGTGCGCTGGGGCGACGGGGGCGGCGACGACGTGTCGGGTTCCGGCGCCTACACGCACATGACGATGTTCGCCGAGACCACAGAGGGCATGCACAACCTCTTCCGGCTGTCGTCGCTGGCGTCGATCGAGGGCTACTACTTCAAACCTCGCATGGACCGCGAGCTGCTCAACACCTATGCCAAGGGCATCATCGCGACGACGGGGTGCCCGTCGGGCGAGGTGCAGACCCGCCTGCGTCTCGGCCAGTACAAAGAGGCCGTCGAGGCGGCGGCCGAGTTCCGCGACATCTTCGGCAAAGACAACTTCTATGCCGAGATCATGGACCACGGCCTCGGCATCGAGCGCCGCATCATGGGCGACCTGATCAAGCTCGCGAAGGACCTCGGCCTGCCGCTGGTCGCCACGAACGACCTGCACTACACGCACGCGGAAGACCACACCAGCCACGCGGCGCTGCTGTGCGTGCAGTCGGGCTCGACGCTCAACGACCCGAACCGCTTCAAGTTCGACGCAGACGAGTTCTATCTCAAGACCCCAGAGCAGATGCGGCAGCTGTTCCGCGACCACCCCGAGGCGTGCGACAACACGCTGGCGATCGCCGAGCGGTGCAACGTCGAGTTCGAGCTGTCGACCGGCAAGTACATGCCGAAGTTCCCCGTGCCAGAGGGTGAGACCGAAGACAGCTGGTTCGTCAAAGAGGTCAACGCGGGTCTCGAGCGCCGCTACCCGGGCGGCGTTCCCGAGAAGGTGCGCAAGCAGGCCGACTACGAGATCGGCATCATCACGCAGATGGGGTTCCCCGGCTACTTCCTGGTGGTCGCCGACTTCATCAACTGGTCCAAGCGGAACGGCATCCGCGTCGGGCCGGGCCGTGGTTCCGGTGCGGGCTCGATGGCGGCGTACGCGTTGCGCATCACCGACCTCGACCCGCTTGAGCACGGCCTCATCTTCGAGCGCTTCCTCAACCCCGACCGCGTCTCGATGCCCGACTTCGACGTCGACTTCGACGACCGCCGCCGCCTCGAGGCCGTGAAGTACGTGACCGAGAAGTACGGCGCCGAGCGTGTGGCGCAGATCGTGACGTACGGCACGATCAAGGCGAAGCAGGCCCTGAAGGATGCCGGTCGCGTGCTCGGCTTCCCGTTCTCGATGGGCGAGAAGCTCACGAAGGCGATGCCTCCGGCCGTGATGGGCAAAGACATCCCGCTCTACCAGATCTTCGACAAAGACAGCCCGCGCTACAAAGAGGCGAGCGAGATCCGCGCGGTCGTCGAGAACGATCCAGAGGCGAAGACCGTCTTCGACACCGCGCTCGGCCTCGAGGGACTGAAGCGCCAGTGGGGTGTGCACGCCGCGGGCGTGATCATGTCGAGCGACCCGATCATCGACATCATCCCGATCATGAAGCGCGAGCAGGACGGGCAGATCGTCACCCAGTTCGACTACCCGGCCGCCGAGTCGCTCGGCCTGATCAAGATGGACTTCCTGGGCCTCAGGAACCTGACGATCATCAGCGACGCGCTCGACAACATCAAGGCGAACACGGGCACCGAGCTCGACCTCGAGGGCCTCGCCCTCGACGACCGAGACGCCTACGACCTGTTGACCCGGGGCGACACCCTGGGCGTGTTCCAGCTCGATGGCGGCCCCATGCGCGCCCTGCTGCGCCAGATGAAGCCCGACAACTTCGAAGACATCTCGGCGCTCATCGCCCTGTACCGGCCGGGGCCCATGGGTGCGAACTCTCACATCAACTACGCGCTGCGCAAGAACGGGCTGCAAGAGGTCACGCCGATCCACCCCGAGCTCGAGGAACCGCTGAAGGACATCCTCGACACGAGCTACGGCCTGATCATCTATCAGGAGCAGGTCATGGCCATCGCGCAGAAGGTGGCGGGCTTCTCGCTCGGCCAGGCCGACATCCTGCGCCGCGCGATGGGCAAGAAGAAGAAGTCCGAGCTCGACAAGCAGCAGGCCGGCTTCTACGCCGGCATGAAGGAACGCGGCTATTCGAAGGCCGCGATGGACAAGCTGTGGGAGATCCTGCTGCCGTTCTCCGACTACGCCTTCAACAAGGCGCACTCGGCGGCATACGGCGTCGTCTCCTACTGGACCGCGTACCTCAAGGCCCATTACCCCGCCGAGTACATGGCCGCGCTGCTGACCAGCGTCGGCGACTCGAAAGACAAGATGGCGCTGTACCTCAACGAGTGCCGCCGCATGGGCATCAAGGTCCTGCCGCCCGATGTCAACGAGTCGATCGGCTTCTTCGCGGCAGTCGGCGCCGACATCCGCTTCGGCCTGGGCGCCGTGCGCAACGTCGGCATGAACGTCGTCGACGGCATCGTCGCCGCACGCACCGAGAAGGGCCGCTTCGAGTCGTTCCACGACTTCCTCAAGAAGGTGCCGCTGCACGTCGCGAACAAGCGCACGGTCGAGTCGCTGATCAAGGCGGGCGCGTTCGACTCGTTCGGGGCATCCCGGCGCGCCCTGCTCGAGATCCACGAGGGCGCCGTCGAGTCCGTCGTCAACGAGAAGCGCGTCGAGGCCACAGGCCAGGCCGGCTTCGACTTCGACATGCTGATGGCGGATGCCGCGGCCGACGGCGGCACCGGGCCGATCTCGATCGTTCCCGAGCGGCCGGAGTGGAGCAAGCGCGACAAGCTCGCCTTCGAGCGCGAGATGCTCGGGCTCTATGTCTCCGACCACCCGCTCGCCGGGCTCGAGCTCGATCTCGCGAAGCAGGCGTCGACCTCGATCACCGACCTCACGACGTCCGACGCCACGCAAGACGGCGATCAGGTGACGATCGCCGGGTTGGTGACCGGCGTGCAGCACCGCGTCGCGAAGCAGTCCGGCAACCAGTACGGCATCATCACCGTCGAGGACTTCGGCGGCGAGATCCAGGTCATGTTCATGGGCAAGGCCTACCAGGAGTTCGCGCCGGCGCTGATCGCCGACTCGATCGTGACCGTGCGCGGCCGAGTCTCGATGCGCGACGACGGCATGAACCTGCATGCCTACAGCCTCACGACGCTGCAGTTCGAGCAGACGGGCGGTGTCGCGGGGCCGCTGCTCATCTCGATGCCCGAGCAGCGCGCGACCGTCGACGTGGTCACCGAGCTCGGCGACGTGCTGATCCGGCACGCCGGCGAGAACGAGGTGCGTCTGAGGCTCACCCGCGGGGGCGTGGCGCGCGTCTTCGAGCTGCCGTACAAGGTGTCGGTCTCGCCCGACCTGTTCGGTGAGCTGAAGGGCCTGCTGGGCCCGGCCTGCCTCGTGTGATCCCGGTAGGCTGAGCGCATCATGATGCGCACCATCGACCTGCGCGGAATCGACCTGACCACGGCCGATCTGCGCACTCTCGCACCCCGCCCCGTCGTCGACATCGAGGTGGCGTCGCGGGCTGCCGGCGAGCTGATCGCGGCGGTGCGCGAGCATGGGTCCGAGGCGCTGCACGACCAGTCCGAGCGCTTCGACGGTGTGCGGCCCGCGTCGCTGCGGGTGCCGGCCGAGGCGATCCGCGCGGCGGTCGACGCACTCGACCCCAAGGTGCGGGCCGCACTGGAGGAGACGATCGTCCGAGTCCGCGCCGCCAGTGCCGCGCAGGTGCCCGCACCTCAGACCACGACGCTGGCCGACGGCGGCGTCGTTGTGCAGCGCTGGCAGCCGGTCACGCGCGCCGGCCTCTACGTGCCGGGCGGCAAGGCCGTCTACCCGTCGAGCGTCATCATGAACGTCGTCCCCGCCCAGGTCGCCGGCGTGCCGTCGCTCGCGCTCGCGAGCCCCGCGCAGAAGGAGTTCGGCGGTCTGCCGCACCCGACCATCCTCGCCGCGGCGGGACTTCTCGGCGTCGACGAGGTGTGGGCCATGGGCGGCGCCGGTGCGATCGGCGCCCTCGCGCATGGCGTTCCCGACGCGGGTCTCGCCCCCGTGCAGCTCATCACCGGCCCTGGCAACATCTACGTCGCGGCGGCCAAGCGGCTCGTGCGCGGCACGGTCGGCATCGACGCGGAGGCCGGCACCACGGAGATCCTGATCATCGCCGACCGCACGGCGAGCCCCAAGCTGGTCGCCGCCGACCTGCTGAGCCAGGCCGAACACGACGAGGCGGCGGCGAGCGTTCTCGTCACCGACTCGTCGGCGCTGGCGGATGCCACGGCAGAGGCCCTCGAGAAGCTGGTGGCCTCTACCGCCAACTCGGAACGAGCCGCGACCGCCCTCGCGGGCCCGCAGTCGGCGATCATGCTCGTCGACGACGAGGTGGCGGCCGCCGCCGTCAGCAACGCCTACGCCCCTGAGCACCTCGAGCTGCACACGGCCGACCCGCGCGCGACCCTCGCGAGGATCACCGACGCGGGTGCGATCTTCCTCGGGAACTACTCGCCCGTGAGCCTCGGCGACTACATGGCCGGGTCGAACCACGTGCTGCCGACGGGCGGCGCGGCGCGCTTCTCCTCCGCGCTCGGCGCGTATTCGTTCCTTCGCCCCCAGCAGGTCATCGAGTACGACCGCTCGGCACTGGCATCCGTTCGCGACCGCATCATCGATCTCGCCGGGGCCGAGGCGCTGCCGGCGCACGGCGAGGCGGTCGCTGTGCGGTTCGACGGTTAGGGTTTCTGCATGTTCTGCCCGTTCTGCCGCCACCCCGACTCCCGCGTGATCGACTCCCGCACGAGCGACGACGGGCTGTCGATCCGGCGTCGGCGACAGTGCCCGGAATGCGGCCGCCGCTTCTCGACGATCGAGACGGCGAGCCTCAACGTGATCAAGCGCTCGGGGGTCGTCGAGCCGTTCAGCCGCGAGAAGGTCATCTCGGGGGTGCGCAAGGCATGCCAGGGCCGACCCGTCACCGACAGCGACCTCGCCGTGCTGGCGCAGAAGGTCGAAGAGACCATCCGTGCGACCGGTGCCTCGCAGATCGACGCCAACGACATCGGCATCGCGGTGCTTCCCGAGCTGCGCGAGCTCGACGAGGTCGCGTTCCTGCGCTTCGCGAGCGTCTATCAGGCGTTCGACTCGCTCGACGACTTCGAGTCGGCGATCGAGCAGCTGCGCCGCGACCACGCGGCCCTGCGCTCCGAATAGAGGCGCCCGGGCCCTGGGCCGCGCGCCGTGCGACCCCGCCGTCCCGTCGCGCCGGGGGACCAGTATTCTGATCACGGCATGTACCGGATCATCTTCAACCTCGTCTTCACACGTATGGACCCGGAACGGGCTCACCACCTCGCGTACGTCTTCATCCAGGTGATCCAGGCTCTCGGCCTCTCGCGGCTGGTGCACGACTTCACCCGCCCGCGCACCGACCTCACGGTGCATGCGCTCGGCCGCACTTTCGAGACGCCGTTCGGGCTCGCTGCGGGGTTCGACAAGGACGGCAAGATCGTGATGGGCCTCGGCGGCCTCGGCTTCGGTCACGTCGAGGTCGGCACCCTGACCGCGATCGCGCAGCCCGGGAATCCGAAGCCCCGCCTCTTCCGCCTGATCGCCGATCGCGCGCTGATCAACCGCATGGGCTTCAACAACCAGGGCGCGGCGGTGGCCGCGCAGCGGCTGCGCCACCTCGAGAGGCTTCGTCCCCGCCCGGTGCTCGGGGTGAACATCGGCAAGAGCCGTGTCGTCGCCGTCGAGGACGCGGTGCAGGACTATCGCGAGTCGGCATCCGTTCTCGCCCCGGTCGCCGACTATCTCGCGGTGAACGTCTCGTCGCCGAACACGCCGGGCCTGCGCGGGCTGCAGGAGATCGACAAGCTCGCGCCGCTGCTCGAGACCGTCCGGCGGCATTCCGCAGGCACCCCCGTGCTCGTCAAGATCGCACCGGACCTCACCGATGACGAGATCGTCCGCATCGCAGGCATGGCGGTCGAGCTCGGGCTCGACGGCATCATCGCGACGAACACGACGATCGCGCGCGAGGGGCTCGGGCTGAAGACGGATGCCTCCGCCGTCGCGGCCATCGGCGCGGGTGGCCTCTCGGGCGCGCCGCTCGCCGCGCGCTCGCTCGAGGTGCTGAAGCTCATCCGCCAGCACGTTCCCGCGTCCCTGTGCGTGATCTCCGTCGGCGGCGTGCGCACCGCGGCGGATGTCGCCGAGCGGCTCGCGGCCGGCGCGACGCTCGTGCAGGGCTACAGCGAGTTCATCTACGCCGGCCCGCTCTGGGTGCGGTCGATCAACCGCGGCCTCGACCGGCTCCTCAAGAAATAGCCGGCCGAGGCCGCAGCATCAACGGCGCGCGGTCACGCCGGGACCGAGACTCCGCTCAGCGCGTCGACGAAGGGCGTGGTCGGCCGGCCGATGATGCGCGCGAGCGTGCCCGGGGCATCCGCAAGTGCGCCTGAGGCGATCTGCTCGTGGATGCCGGCGAGGAAGTCGGCGTACGGCTCAGGGAAGCCACCCGCGACCAGGCCAGCGCGGAGCTCGGCCCTGTCGACCTCGCGCACCTCGATCTCGCGCCCCGTGACCTGGGCGATCGCCGCGGCGAACTCGCGGTAGTCCCAGGCGTGGTCCCCGCTCAGCTCGTAGGCGCCGGGCTCGACCTCGCCGAGCAGCGCGGCGACGGCGGCCTGCGCGTAGTCCTCGCGCGCGGCGGTCGCGACCCGGCCGGTGCCGGCCGCAGAGAGCAGCACACCGGTCGCAGCGGCGAGCTGCGCCTCGGGCAGCTGGTTCTCGTGGTACCAGCCGTTGCGCAGCAGAATCGCGGGAACCCCGGACTCGGCGATGAGGCGCTCGGTGGCCTGGTGGTCGGGGGCGATCGGGAGTGAGCTGTGCTCCACCCCGAGAACGCTGGTGTAGACGATGCGCTGAGCCCCCGCTGCCGCCGCGGCGTCGATGACGTTGCGGTGCTGCTCGACGCGGGCTCCGGGGACGGCGCCTGAGATCAGCAGAACCTGCTTCGCACCGCGCAGCGCCGCGTGCACGGCCTCGCGGTCGTCGTTGTCGACCTGGCGCGTGTGGACCCCCGTGGAGTCTGCGAGGGCGGCGAGCTTGCTGGAGTCACGCCCGAGGGCGACGATCTGACCCGGCTCGAGCTGCGCACGCAGCAGTCCGGCGACGACGCGGCCGCCGAGCTGCCCGGTGGCGCCGGTGACGATGATCGACATAGGTGGTTCCTCTCTGCGCCCGCCGGCTGATCGACGGGGCGCACAGCAACGCTAGGTTGTTGCCGCCCAATGGGGAAGTACCTACTATTTGGTGCGTAACCCACCTCGTTGACACCGCAACCACCGAAGGCGCGCAGATGACCGAGTTCGACCCCTACAGCAGCGACTGCCCCACGCGCCGCCTGCTCGACCTCATCGGCGACACCTGGACCGTGCTCGTGATCGGCACGCTCGCCGCCGGCCCCGCGCGCTACTCGGCGATCGAGCGGCGCATCGACGGCATCTCGCAGAAGATGCTCACCCAGACCCTGCGCGCGCTCGAGCGCGACGGTCTGGTCACGCGCACGGTCTACCCCGAGATTCCGCCCAAGGTCGAATACGAGCTGACGGATGCCGGGCGCAGCCTGCAGGGCCCGCTGAAGGCCCTCGAGGACTGGGCGACGACGCACATGGGCGGCGTGCTCGACGCCCGCGCCGAGTACGAGCGCTCGGCGTAAGGGCTCTGCGAACTCAGACCGCCGGCGTCCCCTGGTGGAAGCGCAGCTTCCAGCCAGAGGCGGTGCGCACCCACAGCGACGAGCGGCGGGCGAGGCCGCGCGAGCCCGAGGTCTCGAAGACGACGAGCAGCGCATCGGATGCCACGCGCGAGACCCCGAGCACGGCGGACAGCTCGGCGTCGGCGGCGGGGGAGGAGGTGAGCGCCTGGATCGTCGTGTCGCGGTCCCACAGCATGCCTGAGGCGCCGATCTCTTCGAAGTTGGGGTGCAGCAACTCGGCGAGGCGCGACGCGTCCGCACGGACCTCGGCCGTCAGCAGCGACGTCTCGAGGCGCACCACGGTCTCTTCGTCGGTGGCCGGCTCGTCGCGCAGCGGGGCGGCGTCGAAGAGCGCGGGCTCGGGGTCTGCCGGTGCGACAGCCCGGGCGGGGGATGCCTTGGCCGAGGCATCCGCGCCGGGCATCGCGGCCCCCGCCCAGCCGGGCCCGGTCGGAATCGCCGCGCTCTTGCGCTGATAGGCGGTCGCGACCGCACGGGCGCGCAGGTCGGCCGCCTCGTTCAGCTCGTGCCCCGCGTGGCCCTTGACCCACTCGAACACGACGTTGCGCCCCGCGACGAGCTCATCGAGCCGTTGCACGAGCTCGAGGTTCTGCACGGGCTTCCCATCGGCCTTGCGCCAGCCCTTGCGCTTCCAGCCGGGAATCCATTTCGTGACCGTGTTGATCACGTACTGGCTGTCGCAGAGCACCTTGAGCGGCTCGCCGGCGAGCCCGGCGGCCTCGGTCTGCTCGAGCAGATCGACGACGGCCATGAGCTCGCCCATGTTGTTGGTGCCGTGCGGCCAGCCGCCCGCAGCCCAGCAGGAGTCGTCGACGTACCACGCCCAGCCTGCGGGCCCGGGGTTGCCGAGGGCAGACCCGTCTGCGGCGGCGACGATCGTCACGCGGCGCCGATCACGCGGGGGACTGGCCGCGCTTGACCTGCGGCTTCGGCATGCGCAGCGGGCGCAGCTGGATGGCGCGCATCGAGGCGTACCAGCGCACGCCGCGCTCGGCGCTTCCGAACTTGTCGCGCAGACGGCGGGCGAGCATGGCGCCCATGACGAGGCAGTCGATCACCGTGAGCAGGAAGAAGCCCCAGACGACGATCAGCACATACGACGAGATCGTGTTCTTGATGTCTGAGGGGAAGGGCAGGAAGGTCACGAGCAGCAGCACCACGACGATCGGAACGAGGAACTCGCCGACGCTCCAGCGGGCGTCGACGAAGTCGCGCGCGAACTTCTTCTGGGGGCCCTTGTCTCGGGCGGGAAGATAGCGCTCGTCGCCGGCGGCGAGCCCGGCCTGCTGGCGCTCGCGCTCGATGCGCAGGCGCTCGCGGTCGGCGGTGCGGGCGACCTTGCGGTCGGCGGGGACGAGCGGACGCCGGTTCGCGGCCTCGCGCTCCTTCCGGCTGGGGGTGGCGCGGCCCTTGCCGCTGGCGATCACTTCGGCCTGGGCGCGCGCGGCCTCGTCGGCGGCGCTTCCGGCGGTCGGAGCTTCAGTTTTCGAGCGGTTGAACACGGCGATCCTCGGCTTTTCCTATCTGATTAAGCTTAGCCGCATGACGGATGCCGACCCTTCAGCCACCTCTCCGGATCAGTCCATCGCCGAGGCCGTCGCGGGGGGTCTTCCCGCCGCCGTCGCCGACCTGGGCGATCTCGTGCGGATCCCGTCGGTCTCGTGGCCGGCCTTCGACCCCGCCTTCGTCGCGCAGAGCGCCGACGCGGTGGCCGAGCTGCTGCGCGGCACCGGCGTCTTCGACAGCGTCGAGGTCAAGCGCGCGCAGAAGGCCGGATTCCCCGAGGGCGAGCTCGGCCACCCCGCTGTGCTCGCGACGCGTGCCGCGCGGGGCGGGAAGCCGACCGTGCTGCTCTATGCGCACCACGACGTGCAGCCGCCCGGTGACGAGGCCGGCTGGCAGACCAAGCC
>NZ_JBLRDT010000041.1:0-16520 GCF_057512245.1 Gryllotalpicola sp. CP2-P1 | reverse complement strand
ACCCAGCCCTCGACGTGCACCCGCTCGACGTCACCCGCATCGATCAGCTCGTGCAGCGCCGTCTTCGTCTCGGCGGTGTAGAGACGGTAGTAATCGGCGATGTCTGACAGCGTGCCGACGCCGAGGGCGGTGACGGCACGGCGCACGAGCTCGCGCACGGCGTCGGGCTCGGCCACGGCCGCCCCCAGCACCGAGGTGGGCAGCACGTCGGCCGCGAGCGCGTAGCGCCGTTCGAAGCGCGTGCGCCCGGCTGTCGCGAGCTCGCCCGCGCGGAACATCACCTCGAGCCCCTGCTTGACCTCGGACCAGCCCCACCACGGGCCCTGCCTGACATTCGCGTCGTGCTCGATCTCGCTCGCGGCCAGCGGCCCTTTCGCCGCGAGCTCGGAGCGCAGCCACTCGATCGTCTCGCGGCCGGCGGTGAGCCCCCAGCTCTCTTTCCCGGCGAGGTACTTCTCGCGGTAGCGACGGTGACGGAAGCGGAACAGCGGCCAGTCACGCACGCGCACGAACGCGGCCTCGTGGGCCCACACCTCGGTGTAGCCGGCGTCGGAGGCCGGCGAGCCCGGCCGGAAGGTGAGGCGGTCGAGCAATGACTTGTCGTATGCCCCGAGCCGCGCGAACGCCGGCAGATAGTGCGAGCGCTCGAAGACGTTCACCGAGTCGATCTGCAGCAGGCCGAGCCGCTCGAAAAGCCCGTTCAGCTGGCGTGTTCCCACCCGCTCGGGCGCCGGGCGGCCAAAGCCCTGGGCGGCGAGTGCGACGCGGCGCGCGGCCGCCGCGCTGAGTGTCTGAACCATCGCCTCGACGCTACCGCGAGCCACCGACATCGGACTTCTGAGAGCTCTAGACTCGGCAGCATGACCGCCCCTCGGCCACGCAGCTTCCGGACGGCCGCATTCCGCGCCCGCACCGGAGCCGCCCGCGCGCGTTCGGAGTCCCAGAAGGTCGACGACTCCCTTCCCCGGGGCGTCCTGCTGGCATCCGCCTGGTCATGGCGCCTGCTGCTGATCGGCGCCGCGATCGCCGTGCTGCTGTTCGTCATCGTGCAATTGCGGCTCATCGTCGTGCCGGTGCTGATCGCGATCCTGCTGTCTGCGCTGCTCGTGCCGCTCAAGGACCTGCTCGTGCGGGTACACGTGCCGAAGTGGGTCGCGATCGTCGTCTGCATGGCCGTCACGGTCGCCGTGCTCGGCGGTCTGCTCTATCTCGTCGGGGAGCAGCTGCGCGCGGAATCCGGCACGCTGCGCCACCAGACGATGGCCTCGGTCGAGTCCCTGCGAACGTGGCTGACCGGGCCGCCGTTCAACCTCTCCGACCGGCAGATCGACGACGGCATCCGCCAGATCACGGACGCGGTCCAGACCGACAGCCAGGTGCTCATCAATGGGGCGCTCTCGGTCGGCTCGACGGTGGGGCACTTCGCGACCGGCCTGCTGCTGACGCTGTTCAGCACCCTGTTCATCCTGATCGACGGCGAAGGCATCTGGCGCTGGGTCGTGAGCGTCTTCCCGCGCCGTGCACGGCTCGCGGCAGATGGCGCCGGGCGCGCCGGCTGGCTGACGCTGCGCAGCTTCGTGCGCGTGCAGATCCTCGTGGCATCCATCGATGCGCTGGGCATCGGCCTCGGCGCGTTCTTCCTCGGCCTGCCGCTCGCGGTTCCTGTCGCCGTGCTCGTGTTCCTCGGCTCGTTCATCCCGATCGTCGGCGCGGTCGTCACAGGCACGCTCGCGGTCTTCATCGCGCTGGTCTACAAGGGGTTCTGGTTCGCGCTCATCATGCTCGCCGTCGTGCTGTTCGTGCAGCAGCTCGAGGGGCACGTGCTGCAGCCGCTCATCATGGGCACCGCGGTCAAGGTCCACCCCCTCGCGGTCGTGCTGGTGGTCGCTGCGGGCGCGCTGCTCGCGGGAGTGACCGGGGCGCTGTTCGCGGTGCCCTTCGCCGCCGTGCTCAACGTGATGATCGGCTACATCTCGCTGCAGTCGTGGAAGACGGCGCCGCCGCCCCGGTGGCAGAGCTCGCGGACCGCCCTCTGGCAGGTGGTGCCCCGCGAGCGGGTGCGAAGGGCCGGAAACATAGACTGACGCAATGAGTTCCGCGCCCGAATCAGCCGCCACCGTCTATCTCGGCCCGACCCTCGCCGAGATCGAGCAGGCCCGCGAGGTGGTCGCGCGCGTGATTCAGCCGACCCCCATGGAGCACAGCCGCGCTCTCGAGGAACTGCTCGGTGTGCCCGTGTGGCTCAAGGCCGAGAACCTGCAGCGCACCGGCTCGTACAAGATCCGCGGTGCATACAACCGACTCAGCCGCCTCTCCGACGAGGAGAAGGCGCGCGGTGTGGTCGCGGCGTCGGCGGGGAACCACGCGCAGGGCGTCGCGATGGCCGCCCAGCGCCTCGGCATCAGCGCCACCATCTTCATGCCGGTCGGCGTCGCCCTGCCGAAGCTGCAGGCGACCCGCGCATACGGCGCGCAGGCCGTGCTCGAGGGCACCACCTTCAACGAGACCCTCGCCGCCGCGCAGGCGTTCACCGCGCGCACGGGCGCCGTGTTCATCCCGCCCTACGATCACGAGGACGTCATCACGGGGCAGGCCACGCTCGGCCTCGAGATCCTCGAGCAGGTGCCCGACGTCGAGACGATCCTCGTGCCGATCGGCGGCGGCGGCCTCATCTCGGGCGTTGCCCGGGCGGCGAAGCTCACGGCCGAGTCGCAGGGCCGCAGCATCCGCATCGTCGGCGTCCAGGCCGAGAACGCCGCCAGCTACCCCGCCTCGCTCGCCGCGGGCGAGAAGGTGTCGATCGCGATCGAGCCGACCATCGCCGACGGCATCGCCGTCGGCCGCCCCGGCAACCTCAACTTCCCGATCGTCCAGGCCTACGTCGACGAGGTCGTCACCGTCGGCGAGGACGATCTCGCCCGCGCGATCCTCGTGCTGCTCGAGCGGGCCAAGCTCGTCGTCGAACCCGCGGGCGCCGCGGGTGTCGCCGCCATTCTCGCGGGGAAGGTGGCCGCGACCGGCCCCACCGTCGCGGTGCTCTCCGGCGGGAACATCGACCCGCTGCTCATGCAGCGCGTCATCGCGCACGGCCTCGAGGCATCCGCCCGCTATCTCACCGTGCGCATCATGCTGCCCGACCGCCCCGGTCAGCTCGCGACGATCTCGCAGCTGCTCGCCGAAGTCAGCGCGAACGTCATCGAGGTGCTGCACACGCGGCACCACAACGGCCTGCAGATCAGCCAGGTCGCGCTCGAGATCTCCGTCGAGACGCGCGGCCCCGAGCATCGCGCGCAGGTGCTGCAGCACCTGCGCGAGGCGGGCTACGAGCCGCTCGTCGAGCAGGCGGAATAGCGGATACGAGAAAGGCCCCGTCGTGCGACGGGGCCTTTGGCTCGCGGATGCCTTACTGGCCGCTCCACGTCTGAACGTCGGTGATCTCGACCGAGATCTCCTTGCCGTTCGGCGCGGTGTAGCTCGTCTTGTCGCCGATCTTAAGGCCGAGGATCGCGGAGCCGATAGGGCTCTGCTCGCTGTACACCGAGTACTCGCTGTCTTTGGCGATCTCGCGGTTGCCGACGACGAACGTGTCCTCTGCGCCGGCGATGACCGCCGTGACGAGGGTGCCCGGTTCGACGACTCCGTTGCTCTCGGGGGCGACGCCCACCTTGGAGTGCGCAAGCAGGTTCTTCAGGGTCACGATGCGCGCTTCCTGCACGCCCTGCTGGTCCTTGGCGGCGTGGTAGCCGCCGTTCTCCTTGAGGTCGCCCTCTTCGCGCGCCGCCTCGATGCGCTTGGCGATCTCGGCGCGGCCGGTCGTCTCCAGGTAGGTGAGCTCGTCGTTCAGCCGGTCGTACGCCTCCTGCGTGAGGAAGGTGACCGTGGTCTCCTGGGACATGGTTGCTCCTTGCTTCGACGGCGGTCGGAAGGGCCGTCTCGTTCGGGATAAGGTCACGCCCCGACGGTGTTCGTCGAGGCGTTGAAGAGCAATCTTACGTCAACCAGCACTTATCGAGCGAGCCTGAGACGGCGGGTTCGTACGTGATCAGGCTTTTTGTGACGACCTGGTGGGTCTCGGCCGTCGGCTTGAGATGAACAACGTCGTAGCCGACGACGGTGAAGTCGATGTTCTGCGCCTCGACAGCGCACGAGACCGCGGTGTTCGGCGGCGCGTCGACGGCGAAGCTCACGGTGATGTGCTGACCGTCGATGGGGTCGTTCGCGGTGTCGGTGTACTGCAGTGACGACGCGCTCGAGCCGAGCCCCGAGCCCCAGACCGCCCACGCGATCATGACGACGGCGATGAACGCACCGAGGCCGATCAGGAGCCAGCGGGTCGTGCGGCGGCGCTGCGCGGTGTTGCCGTAGCGGCCCGCAAGGGCTTCGCCGTCAGCTGGCATGTCGGTCCTTCCAAGTAGTCTGGTCAAGGTTACGGCGCATTCCTGAGCCGGAAGCTGAGTCCCCGTTCACGACCCGAGAGGCGGCGTGTGGCCAAGCGGTTGATGGCGGTTCACGCCCACCCCGACGACGAGTCCAGCAAGGGCGCGGCGAGCTACGCGCGCTACCTCGCCGAGGGGGCCGAGGTGATGGTCGTCACCTGCACGGGCGGCCAGCGCGGCAGCATCCTCAATCCCGCCGTCGACGGCATCCCGCTCGCGCACCGCGACCTCGCCGGTCTGCGCCGGCTCGAGATGGCGGCGGCGCGCGAGATCATCGGCTTCGAGCACCGGTGGCTCGGCTACTACGACTCCGGCCTGCCCGACGAGGGTGAGCCGGTGCCGCCGCTGTCGTTCGCGACGATCCCGCTCGAGATCTCGGCCGAGCCGCTCGTGCGCCTGATCCGCGAGTTCCGGCCGCACGTGCTCGTGAGCTACGACGAGAACGGCGGCTACCCGCACCCCGACCACATCCGCAGCCACGACGTCGCCGCTTACGCACGCGAGGCCGCGGCCGACGCCGCGCGCTACCCCGCGGCGGGGAACGCGTGGCAGATCCCGAAGTACTACTACGACCGGCTGTTCAGCTCGCAGAAGACGCGCGCCGTCTACGACGAGCTCGTGGCGCGCCACCCCGACTCGCCGCTCATCGCCGAGTTCGAGAACATGAAGCGCTGGCTCACCGAGTCGCCGTACCTCGCGACCACCCGCGTCGACGTGGCCGACTATCTCGACGCCAAGGATGCTGCGCTACGGTCGCACGCGAGCCAGGTGGCGCCCGACAGCCCGTTCTTCTTCTGGCCCAATGACGTCGTGCGGGCCGCGTGGCCCACCGACGACTATCAGCTCATCGATTCGAAAGTTCCCGCAGTGACCCCTGAGACCGATCTGTTCGCCGGCATTCCGGAAGAGGCGCTCGCGTGAGCGCGGCGACCGCTCTGGTCGGGCTCGCGGCGGCGGCCCCCACTCCATCGCCGACCCCCAGCATTCCGGCGGCCGACGTCACGACACCCGGCGTCTGGGGCTTCGTCGCGTTCTTCGGCGTCGCGATCGTGGTGCTGCTGCTCGTCATCGACATGACCCGCCGCGTCCGCCGCGTGCGCTACCGGGCCGAAGTCAACGAGAAGCTCGACGCCGAGCAGCGCGCGCAGGCCGAGGGCGACGGCTCCTCCGAGCGGCCGTAGCGCTCAGGCATCCGCTCGCGGCATCACCGCTACGCGTTGAACGGCGGGTGCAGCGCCAGCACGAGCATCGCCGCCCAGTGGCAGGCGAACGACGCCGCCGTGAAGGCGTGGAAGATCTCGTGAAAGCCGAAGTGCCTGGCGGCGCGACCGGGCCACTTCGTGCCGTAGACGATGGCGCCCAACGTGTAGAACAGGCCGCCGACACCGATCAGGATGCCCGCGGCGACGGCGCCCGTCGAGGTGAAGGGGTCGAACCCCGAGAGCGCGCACACGGCGACCCCGGCCCAGCCGAGCACGAGATAGAGCGGCACATAGAGCCAGCGCGGCGCCGTGATCCAGAACACTCGGAAGAAAACGCCGGCGATGGCGCCGGCCCACACGACCGAGAGCACGAGAACGCCCTCCCACACGAGGGGGAGCATCGTGAGCGCGACCGGCGTGTAGGTGCCGGCGATCAGCAGGAAGATGTTCGCGTGGTCGACGCGCTTGAGCGCGAGCTTCGCGCGCGGGGCCCAGTTGAAGCGGTGGTAGAGCGCCGAGTTCCCGAACAGCAGGATCGAGGTGGCCATGAAGATCGCAGCGCCCGTCTTCGCGGCGGCGCCGTGGCCCAGGCAGATGAGCACGATGCCGGCGGCGATGGTGAGCGGCGTGGTCGCCGCGTGGATCCAGCCGCGCCAGCTGGGCTTGAGCTCGACCTCGAGCGTGCCAGGTGTGCGGGGGAACGGCGCGGCGATCGACATCTCTCGAGCGTAGGCGCGGGCCGGATGCCACGGCCAGGGCGCTGTGCGGATCCCCAGGCACATCGCAGAGCGGTCGCGGGCGGCTTGTCGAACTTCGGTAAGTTGTGCCTGTGAGCGATCGACGGCCCGCCCCGGGCAGAGGGGTGCTGTACGGGCTCTACCAGCGCCGGCTGCGTCGCGACCTCGCGGCGGCGGGGCCCGAGTCGCTGCCGCACCACGTCGCGATGATCATCGACGGCAATCGGCGCTGGGCCAGGCAGGTCGGCTACACGACCGTCGAGCACGGCCACCGCGCCGGCGCCGCGAAGATGATCGAGTTCCTCGAGTGGTGCGACGAGCTGGGCATCCGGGTCGTCACGCTCTATCTGCTCTCGGCCGACAACCTCACCAACCGCGGCTCCGACGAGCTCGACGCGCTCATGAAGATCATCGCCGAGCTGGCCCTCGACCTCTCGCGGCACCGGGACTGGCGCGTGCAGCACGTCGGCTCGACCGTCGGGCTGCCCGGGCCGCTGGCCGAGGCGCTGCGCACCGCCGAGCAGGCGAGCCGCGATGCGGGGGGCCTGCACGTGAACCTCGCCGTCGGCTACGGCGGCCGCACCGAGATCACCGACGCGATGCGCTCGATCGTCGCCGAGCACCACGCCGCCGGCCGGTCGCTCGAGGACCTCGCCGAGACGCTGACGCCCGAGCTGATCGGCGAGCACCTGTACACGGGCGGTCAGCCCGACCCCGACCTCGTGATCCGCACCTCGGGCGAGCAGCGCCTCTCGGACTTCATGCTGTGGCAGAGCGCCCACAGCGAGTTCTACTTCGTCGAGGCCCTCGGCCCCGACCTGCGCGAGGTCGACTTCCTGCGCGCCCTGCGCGACTTCACGCGCCGCCAGCGCCGCTTCGGCGGCTAGATGTCCGTGTAGCCGCCGTCGACGACGTGCTGCGTGCCGTTGATGAAGCTCGCCTTGTCGGAGAGCAGGAACAGCACGACGTTCGCGACCTCGTCAGCGGTGCCGAGGCGACCGGCCGGGTGCTTCGAGATCAGCACCTGCTTGTAGTCGGTGGGAAGGGCGGAGAGCAGCGGCGTGTCGATGTAGCCCGGGTGGACCGAGTTGATGCGGATGCCCTGCGAGGCATACGTCGCCCCGGCGGCCTTCGTCATGCCGGTGACCCCGTGCTTCGCGGTCGTGTACGGCGCGGCGGTCGGCTCGGCCACGAGGCCGAGGATCGACGACATGTTCACGATCGCGCCGCCGCCCGCCTTCACGATCTCGGGGATCTCGTAGCGCAGGCCGTAGTAGACCGAGTGCAGGTTGACGCCCATGAGCTGGTGGTAGGCGGCGAATCCGTCGGAGTCGTCGTAGTCGGCGAGTGCCCCCTGCGGGCCGCCGATGCCGGCGTTGTTCACCGCGAGGTGCAGGGCGCCGAAGCGCTCGACCGCGAGGTCGACCGCCGCCTTGACCACCGCAGGGTCAGAGACGTCGCCGGCGAAGGCGACCGCGGAGCCGCCCGCAGCGACGAGCTCATCGGCGACGGCCTGCGCCGCCTCGAGCTTCAGGTCGGCCACCACCACGTTGGCGCCTTCGGCCGCGAGCTGCTCGGCGACCGCCTTGCCGATTCCCGAGGCCGCGCCGGTAACGAGCGCGGTCTTGCCTGCGAAGTAGTCGTACATAGGCATCCCTTTGATAAATACAACACAGATTCTAGCAGCTGTCACCTCGATTGGGCTAGACCCGCAGGTTCCGTCAGAATTGCTCAGGAGGTTCATGTGACGACGTTGGACGAGTTCCGGGCCGGATTCCTGGAAGAACCGGGCTATCTCGACTACGGGGGCGTCGGGCCGATCTCGAGGACCGTGCAGCAGGAGCTGTACGCGCACGCCGATCTGTTCGCGCGTGCCCGGTTCGGGTCGCTCGCGCAGCTCGGCCACGAGGACGAGCGCGTGCGGGCCGCGGCATCCGCCCTCACCGGGTTCCCGGCCGATCAGATCGTCTTCCAGCCGTCGACCACGCAGGGGCTGATGCACGCGATCTTCGGCATCACGGGCGACGTCATGGTCTCGCCGGGCGAGTTCCCCAGCCTGCCCGTCGCGGTGCAGCGCGCCGCCGAGGCGCTGCATGTCGTGAACCCCGTCTGGCTCGAGACCGACCACGGGAAGGTCACGCCGTCCGGGATCCGCGAGCAGCTGACCGACTCCGTGACCGCGGTCGCCGTCTCGCTCGTCGACTCGCGCACCGGCTACGTCGCCGATCTCGACGGCATCCGCCAGGTCATCGGCGACCGCCTGCTGATCGTCGACGCGATTCAGGGCTTCGGCGTCGTCGACGCGCCCTACGAGGTCGCCGACGTGGTCTCGACGGGCGGCCAGAAATGGGTGCGCGCGGGCTGGGGCACCGGATTCCTCGCCCTGTCTGAGCGCGCCATCGAGCACATCACCCCCGTGTTCACCGGCTGGACGGGAACCGACCTCGTCGAGCCGTGGGACGCGGTGCCGCCCTACTCGCACTCGGCCAAGGCCTTCACCGTGAGCAACCCCGACCGCGTGGCACAGGCATGCCTCGCCTCTGCGCTCGAGGAGATCGCGGCCGTGGGCGTCGCCGAGATCTCGGCAGCGGTGGCCGACAGCGCGGCGCGCGTCATCGACCTCGCCGACGAATACGGCATCGAGGTCGCCTCATCGCGCGCCGACAACGAGCGCGCGGGCATCGTCGTGCTCGAGCCGGAGCCCGAGTCGCTCACGAAGCTCACGGCCAGCCTGCACAACCACGGCGTCACCGCGAAGTCGCGCGGCGGCTCGGTGCGGCTCTCGGCGCACGCGGGCACCACCGAGGAGACGCTCGCCATGCTGCGCGCGGCGCTCACCTCGTACGCCAGCGCCTACTGACAGCCGGTTAACGAGCTTGTTACCCGTGTGACGCGTGTCGGGGGTAGCGGATCGAATTACAGCGACGTAACTTGTCACCCATCGGGCACGGCGCCCGGTCGAGGTGGCCACATAAGTTCACTTCGAGACCAAGCGGCCACTTCGCTTCAAGTGAACCGCGCGCGGGCGTGGCCCGCGCCGGACGGGAGTGGTTGTGGCTTCAGTTTCGACCAAGCAGCCGGGCACGATCGTGAAGGGGGAATCGCCGAGCGAGACACGACAGACCGAGAGGACCTTCGTCCTCGACACCTCTGTTCTGCTGTCCGATCCGCGTGCGATCTTCCGCTTCGCCGAACACTCGGTGGTCATCCCCGTCGTGGTCATCGGCGAGCTCGAGGGCAAGCGGAACGACCCCGAGATCGGCTATTTCGCGCGTCAGGCGCTGCGGCATCTCGACGATCTGCGCGTGCAGAACGGCCGACTCGACTTCCCGGTGCCCGTCGGCGACGGCGGCAGCCTGCGCGTCGAGCTCAACCACTCGAACATGACGGTGCTGCCGTCGGGCATGCAGCTCGGCGACAACGACGCCCGTATCCTCGCGGTCGCGATGAACCTGTCGAACGACGGTCTCGATGTGACGGTGGTCTCGAAAGACCTGCCGATGCGCGTCAAGGCGTCGTCGATCGGCCTGCTGGCCGAGGAGTACCGGGCGGAGCTCGCCGTCGACTCGGGCTACACGGGGCTCTCAGACATCGACCTGTCCGCCGCGCAGATGGCGTCGCTGTACGAGCACGAGGAGCTTGAGACGGATGCCGCGGCCGGCCTGCCCGTCAACACGAGTCTCATCATCCATTCCGACCGGGGGTCGGCGCTGGGGCGGGTCACTGGGGAAGGTGCCATCCGCCTCGTTCGCGGCGACCGGGACGTCTTCGGCCTGCACGGCCGCTCGGCCGAGCAGCGGCTCGCGATCGACATGCTCCTCGACCCCGAGATCGGCATCGTCTCGCTCGGCGGGCGCGCGGGAACGGGCAAGTCCGCGCTCGCGCTGTGCGCGGGTCTCGAGGCCGTGCTCGAGCGGCAGCAGCACAAGAAGATCATGGTGTTCCGACCGCTGTTCGCGGTCGGCGGCCAGGAGCTCGGCTACCTGCCCGGCGATCAGCAGGAGAAGATGAACCCGTGGGGGCAGGCGGTGTTCGACACTCTGGGGGCCCTCGTCTCCGACAATGTGCTCGAGGAGGTCGTCGACCGCGGCATCCTCGAGGTGCTGCCGCTCACGCACATCCGGGGCCGCTCGCTGCACGACGCGTTCGTGATCGTCGACGAGGCGCAGTCGCTCGAGCGCAACGTGCTGCTCACGGTGCTCTCGCGCGTCGGCCAGAACTCGCGCGTGGTGCTCACCCACGACGTCGCCCAGCGCGACAACCTGCGCGTGGGGCGGCACGACGGCGTCGCCTCGGTCATCGAGTCGCTGAAGGGGCAGGAGCTGTTCGGCCACATCACACTGACCCGCTCCGAGCGCTCGGCGATCGCCGCGCTCGTCACGGAGATGCTCGAGTAGCGGCGGCTGCTCGCACCTGCGCCGAGGGCCTCGGGGAGTACCCCGGGGCCCTCGTGCTGTGCGGCGGCGGCGCGGTCGCCGCCGCCGGACGAGATCCGCGTGTGCTACGGGTGCGTCATCGAGAGCACGTCGAGCTTCTCGTCGAGCTGCGCCTCGGTGATCTCACCGCGCTCGACGTAGCCGAGCTTGATGACCGCCTCGCGGATCGTGAGGCCCTCGGCGACCGAGTACTTGGCGATCTTCGCCGCGGCCTCGTAGCCGATGAGCTTGTTGAGCGGGGTGACGATCGACGGGGACGCCTCGGCGAGGAAGCGGCTGCGCTCGAGGTCGGCCTCGAGACCGCGCACGGTCTTGTCGGCGAGCACGCGTGTGACGTTCGACAGCAGGCGGATCGACTCGAGGAGCGCAGAGCCCATGACGGGGATCGCCACGTTGAGCTCGAATGCGCCGGAGGCGCCGCTCCAGGCGATCGTGGCGTCGTTCCCGATCACGCGAGAGGCGACCATCAGCGTCGCCTCGGGGATCACCGGGTTGACCTTGCCCGGCATGATCGACGAGCCCGGCTGCAGGTCGGGGATGTGCAGCTCGCCGAGGCCGGTGTTCGGCCCGGACCCCATCCACCGCAGGTCGTTCGAGATCTTGGTCAGCGAGACGGCGATCGTGCGCAGCGCCCCCGACGCCTCGACGAGCGCGTCGCGGTTGGCCTGCGCCTCGAAGTGATTCCGGGCCTCGGTGATTGGCAGCTCGGTGTCATCGACGATGAGCTGGATGACCTTCTGCGGAAAGCCGAGCGGCGTGTTGATGCCGGTGCCCACGGCGGTTCCGCCGAGGGGCACCTCGGCCACGCGGGGGAGCGCGGCGTTCACGCGCTCGATGCCGTAGCGCAGCTGCGCGGCGTAGCCGCCGAACTCCTGCCCGAGCGTGACCGGCGTGGCATCCATCAGATGCGTGCGGCCGGCCTTCACGGCGTCCTTCCACTGCTCGGCCTTCTCTTCGAAGGCGACCGCGAGGTGGTCGAGCGCCGGGATGAGCTGGTCGATCAGGGCGCTCGTGACCGCGATGTGCACCGACGTCGGGAACACGTCGTTCGACGACTGCGACGCGTTGACGTGGTCGTTCGGGTGCACCGGGCTGCCGAGACGGCGCGACGCCAGCGTGGCCAGCACCTCGTTCATGTTCATGTTCGACGAGGTGCCGGAGCCGGTCTGGTAGACGTCGATCGGGAACTCGCCGTCGTACGCGCCGGAGATGACCTCGTCGGCGGCCCAGGCGATCGCGTCGGCGATCGCGCCGTCGAGCGTGCCGAGCTCCTTGTTGGCGAGGGCCGCGGCCTTCTTGATGCGGGCGAGCGCGGCGATCTGCGCCGACTCGAGGGTGCGGCCGCTGATCGGGAAGTTCTCGACCGCGCGCTGCGTCTGCGCGGCGTAGAGGGCGTCGCGGGGGACCCGCACCTCGCCCATGGTGTCGTGTTCGATGCGGTAGTCGACATCGGATTCGGTCGTCACTTCGGTGTGCACTCCCTCTGGATTGATGGGTCTCGAATTGCGTTGCGGGCGGCGCCCGCGTTCAGGACGGCAGGCCGATCAGCACATCGGGCACCGCGGTGCCCTCGTGCAGGCGGTAGTTCGCCCCGACGATGCCGACCGAGCCGTCGACCACCTTGCGGCTGATCAGCTCGCTGCCGGTGAGCAGGTCGGTGATCGTGTCGCGCAGGTGCTCGCGGCCGACCTCGCCTGCGTCGATCGCCGTGGTGTCGAGCGGCTCGTCACGGCGTGCGCGGGCGACGCGGCGCACGGCGGGGACGATCGGGCTGATCAGCTTCTCGATCTTGGGCGTCAGGCTCGGGGCATCCGACGCCTGCGAGTCGATCGCAGCGCGCACGGCGCCGCACGCATCGTGGCCGAGCACGAGGATGAGCGGCACTCCGAGCACGCCGACCGCGTATTCGAGCGAGCCGATGGCCGAATCGGATGCCACCTGCCCGGCGTTGCGGATGACGAAGGCGTCGCCGAGCCCGAGGTCGAAAATGATCTCGGCGGCGAGACGCGAGTCGCTGCAGCCGAAGATCGCGTAGCGCGGGTGCTGGCCCTCGGCGAGGTCGACGCGCCGCTCGACGTTCTGGTTGGGGTGGTTGGGCGTTCCCGCGACGAAGCGGCGGTTGCCTTCTTGCAGGCTCTGCCAAGCTTCTGCCGGAGTGGGTGCGCTCATCGGTTCGTGCTCCCGTCGAGTTGTGGCGCGAGTGCGCGCGCGACCGTGTCGAAGTACGTGGGGGCCGCCGTGCCAGCGAGCACCACTGTGCTCGAGCCGTGCGTCGTGACGAGGCCGTAGGTCACGTTGTCGCTGCTGGACTGACCCGAGCGATTGTCGTAGACGACCCACTTCACGCCGTCGATCGTCTTCGAGCCGGTGGCGCGGATGCTGTCGAGTTCGGTCACAGCCCAGGTGTCGTCGGCCTTGAAGCCCTGGTCGAGCCCGATGTACTGCTTGTCGGGCGCGATGAAGCCGATGTGCCAGTCGTCGATTCCGGCCGCCCCGCCGGTGCGCAGCTCGGCCGCGTTGGCGCTCCAGCCCTTCGGAAGGTCGGGAGAGAGCAGGGGATCGGGCTCGGTGCCCGTGCCCTGCGAGGCGACCGACTTCCAGTCGACGGGTTTTCCGACCGTGCCCGGGTTGCCGCGGGGCACCATCAGCACGATGACGAGCACAATGCCGAGCGTCGCGAGCAGTGAGTAGACCAGGTTGTTGACCGTCTGTCGCTGGCGGTGGAGCCGGCTCGACTCCGCCTTCCGCGCCGCGGTCTCAGCGGGAGTCTCGGGGCGCCCGAGCTCGGCGACGACGCGACCTGCAGGTCTGTTGTCACTCATCTAGAACTCGTCGCCACCCGTCTGCGCGATCGGCTGCTGCGTTTGGCCCTGCTGCCCGAGGCGGGCGGCGTCGAGGCGCGCCTTCGCGCCGATCAGCCACTCCTCGCAGCGTCGGGCGAGCGCCTCGCCCCGCTCCCACAGCTGCAGCGACTGCTCGAGGCTGGCGTTCCCCTGCTCGAGCTCGCTGACGACCTTCACGAGCTCGTCGCGCGCCTGCTCGTACGACAGCGCGGCGACATCGCTCGGGGTTTCCGGGGTTGGCACGGCGTTCATTCTAGGTGGCTCCTCTGTGCGGTCGGCTGGGCGTCAGTCGGATGCGAGCCGGTCGCGCCCGCCGGTCGAAACCGCATCGAGCGCGCCGTCGGCGAGTGTGATCACGAGGGGGGTGCCGTCCGGTGCGGCATCCGCGCTCTTCACGACGTGGCCGCCCGCCTGCACGATCGCGTAACCGCGATCGAGCGTCGATTGCGGCGACAGCGTGCGCAGGCGCGCGGCCAGCTCGCGAACGGATGTCTCGGCCCGTTCGACCGTGCGGGCGGCGAGCTCGGCGCCCCGCGCCACATAGCGGGTGATCTCTTCGGCGCGGGTGTCGACGATCCAGCTGGTGGTCGCGAGGGCGGGGCGGCTGCGCAGCTGCGCGACCCGGTCGATCTCGATGCTGATCTGGTGGGTGATGCGCTGCTGCATGCGGGTGCGCGCCTGCTGCACCCGCACGAGCTCTTCCGCGACGTCGGGCACGACGCGCTTCGCGGCATCGGTCGGCGTCGAGGCGCGCAGGTCGGCCACGTCGTCGAGCAGCGGGCGGTCGTTCTCATGGCCGATCGCCGAGACGAGCGGGGTGCGCGTCGCCGCGGCGGTGCGCACGAGGGTCTCGTCGCTGAACGGCAGCAGGTTCTGGAAGTCGCCGCCGCCGCGGGCGACGATGATCACGTCGACCTCGGGGTCGTCGTCGAGCCGCTTGATCGCGGCCGTGACCTCAGCGGCGGAGCGGTCGCCCTGCACGGCGGCGTAGACGGTGCGGAACTGCACAGCAGGCCAGCGCAACAGCGCGTTCTTCTTGACATCCTTCTCGGCGTCGGAGTCCTTGCCGGTGACGAGGCCGATGAGATGGGGCAGGAAGGGCAGGGGCTTCTTGCGGCTCTGCTCGAACAGGCCCTCTGAGGCGAGCTGGCGGCGCAGCCGCTCGAGCCGCTCGAGCAGATCGCCGAGGCCGACGTGGCGCAGGTCGTACACCTGCATCGAGAGCGTGCCGCCCTTGACCCAGTAGTCGGGCTTGACCGCTGCGATCACGCGGTCGCCCTGCTTGAAGTCCTTGTCGAGGCGCGAGGCGACCGACGACCACACGTTGATGCTGACCGTGACGTCGAGCTCGAGGTCTTTGAGCTTGCCGTAGACGTTGCTGCCGCGCACGTTCCATTGCGTGAGCTCGCCCTCGACCCAGGCGGTGCCGAGCCGGTCGACGTACTCCTTGATCTTCGTCGCGAGCAGTGCGACGGGCCAGGGCGACTCGAGCGTCGGCGGAGCGTCTGCCATGAACGACCTCTTCCCAGGTTGAGTGCACGCACCGACCTAAACTGAACGGCGTGAGCGACTCTTCGATCAGCCTCGGCATGCCCCGCGTCGCGGGCGCCGTCGGGCGGCTCAAGGATATCCCCGTGCTCGGACACAAGCGGGTCCTGCTGGCCTCCCCGCGTGGTTATTGTGCAGGAGTCGACCGGGCAGTCGTTGCTGTGGAGAAAGCACTCGAGCGCTACGGCGCCCCGGTCTACGTGCGCAAGCAGATCGTTCACAACAAGCACGTCGTCTCCACCCTCGAGCAGCAGGGCGCCGTCTTCGTCGATGAGGTCGACCAGGTGCCTGAGGGCGCGCACGTCGTCTTCAGCGCCCACGGTGTCGCGCCCGCCGTCGTGCAGGCGGCATCCGACCGCGGGCTGCGCGCGATCGACGCGACCTGCCCGCTCGTGACGAAGGTGCACCGCGAGGCTGTGCGCTTCGCGCGCGACGACTTCGAGATCCTGCTTATCGGCCACACCGGGCACGAGGAGGTCGAGGGCACCGCGGGCGAGGCGCCCGACAACGTGACCGTCGTGAACAGCCCGGACGAGGCCGACAGCGTCGTCGTCCGCGACCCCGAGAAGGTCGTCTGGCTGTCTCAGACGACCCTGTCGGTCGACGAGACGATGGAGACGGTGCGGCGGCTGCGCGAGCGCTTCCCCGCCCTGCAGGACCCGCCCAGCGACGACATCTGCTACGCCACCCAGAACCGCCAGGTCGCGATCAAGAAGGTCGCGCAGGAGGCCGACGTCGTGATCGTCGTGGGCTCCGCGAACTCGTCCAACTCCGTGCGCCTCGTCGAGGTCGCGCTCGAGAACGGCGCGAAGGCGGCCTATCGCGTCGACTACGCGAGCGAGGTCCGGCAGGAGTGGCTGGACGGCGCGGCCACCGTAGGGGTGACCAGCGGGGCATCCGTGCCCGAGGTCCTCGTGCAGGAGGTCCTCGCCGACCTCGCCGGCGCGGGCTACGCCGACGTGCAGACGGTGCAGACCGCCGAAGAGGACCTGATGTTCTCGCTGCCGCGCGAGCTGCGCACCGACACCGCCGGCAATCGCGACGCCCGCGCGCTGGGCGGTCGCAGCCGATGACCGACTCCGACGCACCGCGCCGCGACCGCCCGCAGTACGGCGAGTACGCCACGCCCGAGGAGCAGCGCGCCGCGATCAAGCAGCCGGCCGAGTGGCAGCTCGAAGGGCTCGAAGCCCAGGGGCAGCCGGCGCCGCAGGCGCAGACCCCGCAGCATCCCGTGCCCGGGGCGTATCGCCCCGATGGCCGGCAGCACGGCCCGGCACAGGGCCCCGGCGCCCCCGCACCCGGCCAGATCGGAAAGCAC
>NZ_JBLRDT010000408.1:0-323 GCF_057512245.1 Gryllotalpicola sp. CP2-P1 | reverse complement strand
TCGCACCATCTGGCGGGGGTGGTGCAGCCGGGGATGACGCACCCTCTGTCCCGCACCGCGAGTGCGCGTCTCTGCTGAGGCGAGGCGCATCTGTGGGTGTCGCCGAGGTTCAGGATCTTCCCTGAAGGCCCGACGAGGACTTCTTGGTATCCGCCGGTTTCGGCGATGCGCCGTGCGGCCTGGGCGGTGATGGGGTGGTCTTCGCCGTCGATGCGGGCGGTCCCGTGCCCGGTCTGGAAGTCGTCTCTGTTGACCACGATGAGGACGGTGGGGTGTGCGCCGCCCATGGTGGGGGTTTCGGGGGCGCGGGCGGCGGCGGTGAA
>NZ_JBLRDT010000407.1:0-553 GCF_057512245.1 Gryllotalpicola sp. CP2-P1 | reverse complement strand
TTCCTCATCGCCGGAGTCACCGCCTCGAACGTCTTCGGGAAATACACCCCCACGGTCACCATCGCCGTCACCACCGGCGACCTGAAGAACGCGATCACCGCCGACCGTGCCCGCCAGACCTCGGCCCCACCCGGTGACGGGCCACCTCCGGCCGGCATCGCGTGGCTGGACGGGAAACCCGAACCCCTCACCGGGGCACAACTCATCACCGCGCTGTGCGACGGGAGCATCGCCGGCGTGCTGCTTGATGAAACAGGCCAGGCCCTCGACGCCACCAAGGCCGAACGAACCTTCTCCACCCGGCAAAGACGCGCCATGGCGATCCGCGACGGCGGGTGCCTCATGCCCGGCTGCCCCCTGCCGCCCGACGCAACCGAAGCGCATCACGTCAATCCGTGGGGCGAGAGCCCCCAGAACCACACGACCGAGACGAAAGACGGCATCAGCCTCTGCCGATTCCACCACCTCAACCTGCACAACATGGGCGGCCGCATCGAACGACGCGTGTCCACCTACTGGCTCCACTGGCCCGGAAAGGAGCCGACCCGGCTCG
>NZ_JBLRDT010000406.1:0-771 GCF_057512245.1 Gryllotalpicola sp. CP2-P1 | reverse complement strand
GGTTGTACACATATTTGAATGTTCGGCGTTGAATGTCGGTGGCAGGTCGTAGCGTGATGTCATGACCCCGATCGCAGAACGTGTGCACGAGCTGGCCGCCGCGGCCGACTCCGCACTGCCGTGCGCGAGCGAGGTGGCGCGATTGTCGGGTCCCGACGAGGTGGCGCTTCTGGGTGAACTGTCGGCACTGCGGCGCCGGGTCGATGCGTCCATTGCACTCGTGGCCTCCGACATCGAACGGAAATCGGCCCGCGAGCTGGGCGCCGACTCCCTCGCGCGCAAGGCCGGGGTCCGCTCGGGCGCCGAGCTCGTGCAGAAGGCCACCGGGTCCTCCCTCGGCGATGCGAAGAAAGCGGTGCGTGTCGGGGTGATGCTCGAGACCGCCGAGGCCGTCGCGCCCGTCGCCGCTTCCGACATCGGCTCCGAGCCGCGCTCGATCGACGTGCTCTCCGCACTCGGCGGCGACTGGTCGGCGCCCATCGCGGTGGCCACCAGGAACGGGTGGCTGAGCGCTGAGATCGGCGACCGGATCCTCGGCGGCCTCGGCAAGCCCCGCGACGACGCTTCCACCCCCGCCTACCGGGCCGCGGTGCTGCGACTGATCGCCGACTGCTGGGAGGGCGAGCTCACCCCCGAAGACGCCGCACGAACGGCGAAGGCCCTACGCGCCGTGCTCGACCGGGACTGGGCGCAGCAGAACGCGACCCGCCTGTACGAGCGGCGGTCCCTGAAGCGGTCGGTGCGCGGCGACGGCATGGTGAAGTACGACCT
>NZ_JBLRDT010000405.1:0-1013 GCF_057512245.1 Gryllotalpicola sp. CP2-P1 | reverse complement strand
CACCTCAGGGGGCAGCGCCCGGGCCTCCGGGCGCGCCAGCCACACGATGGCCTCATCGGGGCCAACACCGTAGAGCTCGAACGTGTCGACCACCTCGAAGGCGAGCTCACGGCGGGCGTCGGGCCACCCATTGCGCTCCGCGAGCGAGCGCGGCACGACGAACGGCTGGGTCGACGGCATCAGCCAGGCCCGCCATGCGTCAAGCGTCTCGTCGCCGATATCGATGCCGAGGACCTGCACGTGAGTAGCGTACGACCGGCGCCGAATCAGCTCGCGAGTGCCGGCCCGACGTAGCGCGCCGACGGGCGGATGATCTTCGGATCGCGAGCCTGCTCGAGCACGTGCGCCGTCCACCCGATCGTCCGTGCGACGGCGAAGGTCGGCGTCAGCATCTCGCGCGGCAGCCCGCACAGCTCCATCACGACCGCGGCGTAGAACTCGACGTTCGCGTGCAGCGGGCGGGCCGGCTTGTGCTCCGCAAGCAGCCGCTCGGCCGCGGCCTCGAACTGCAGGGCGAATTCCACGCGGGCCCCGCCGAACCCCTGCGCGACCTCGCGAAGCAGCGCAGAGCGCGGGTCGACCGTGCGATACACCGCATGCCCGAAGCCCATGATGCGGCGCCCCGAGGCGAGCTGCTCGCGCAGCCAGGGCTCGATGCGCTCGGGCGAGCCGACCTGGTCGAGGCTGTCGAGCGCCCGCGCCGGCGCACCGCCGTGCAGCGGCCCCGAAAGCGCGCCCAGGGCCGCGGCGAGGCACGAGGCGACGTCCGCGCCGGTCGAGGCGACCACGCGCGCCGTGAACGTCGAGGCGTTGAAGCCGTGATCCATCGCGGCGACGAGGTATGCGCTGAGGGCACGCTCGCGAGCGGCATCCGGCACCTCGCCCGTCACCTGGTACAGGTAGTTGGCGACCAGCCCGCGATCGCCGAGAACGGGCAGCGGCTCGGCCGAGTCGCGGTGCAGTGCCGCGAGCACGACGGGAGCCGCCGCTGCGAGAGATCGGAAGACACACGT
>NZ_JBLRDT010000404.1:0-1015 GCF_057512245.1 Gryllotalpicola sp. CP2-P1 | reverse complement strand
CGGCGCCTCGAGCGCCGCCTGGTCGTACCACGGGGTCATCGCCGTGACGTCGCTCGTCGCCTCGACGACCAGCTGCTCGTGCCCCGAGGTGACGTGGAAGTAGCTGAGCGCGTTGCCGAAGTAGTCGGTCTGCTGCGAGACGTCGCCGGGCACCGGGTCGATGACCAGGGAGTGCGAATGCACCTCTTGCCAGGGCAGCTGCCGCGGCACGAGGTGCGCGACGCCGAGGCTGTCGCTCACGACATCGTCATAGGCGTACTCGGTGCGGTGCGAGACGCGGTACCTCATGCTCACCTCATCACCTCGACGAACGATCTGGCGGCGAGCGGCTGCCGCGGTGGACCGCCCGCGAGATGCAGCTCGGCGATCGCGTCCGAGATCTGGGTGAGCTGCGCGGATGCCTCGCTGAGGAATCCGGCGAGGGCCGTGCGCTCGCCGTCGCGCGCCTGGGCGAGCTCGTACGCGTCGGCGACCGCGACGGCGGCGCTGAACTCGTCGACGAGGCGCTCGGGCCGCGTCGAGCCGGTGGACAGCGGTAGCGCGCCGAGATGGAAGCGCAGCCGCGCGAGCGCGAAGACGAGGGAACGCGGGTTGTCGGGCGCCCCGAGGAGCAGCTCGAGCACGCCCTCGCTGCGCGCGCGCCCGCGGTAGCGGCGTCGGTAGGTGACCGCGCTCTCGGCGGCGCCGAGCACCGCCTCGAGAACCCTTCGGTCGAGCTCAGCGGCCGGGGATGCCGCCACCGCGGCGTCGAGCAGGGTGCACAGCTGCAGCGCGCGCTCGAGGTAGCGCCCCGCCTCGATCATGTGCCAGCCGGAATCCCGCATCATGCTCGCGGTGACGCCCTGGAAGGCGAGGACTCCCGTGAGCAGCTGCTCGCCGGCGTCGGCGATCTGCCGGCCGCGGTCGGACGAGCGCAGCGCGCCGAGGGCGCGCTCGGCGGTGCCGAACAGCCGCCAGGTGTCGTCGGACAGCTGGTCGCGGACCCCCTCGAGAGCGGTGCGCATGCGGGCGAGCG
>NZ_JBLRDT010000403.1:0-1030 GCF_057512245.1 Gryllotalpicola sp. CP2-P1 | reverse complement strand
CTGCGCGCACTCGCGCGCGGGCGCCGCGCATCGGCCAGCGCGACCGCGGAGCGCGCGCCGGTCTACCTCGACGCCGTCGGCTGACCCCGCCGGCAGACCCCGTCAGAGCACACGGACCCCCACAACGGGGCAATCCGCTAACCGGGCACGCGCCCAGCCCCGATAGGCACAGGCGGAGAGCACGGATTCGCTCCCGACGAGCGGCCACGGATCGGCCGGACATCGACCAGTCATCCTGTTGGGGCTCAGCATGATCGAATCCGTGACCCAGGCCGCGCTCACGAGCGCGCTCACCGGCCTCTCCACGCGCCAGCGCGTGATCGCCGACAACATCGCGAACATCAACACGCCGAACTACCAGGCCAAGCGCGTCACCTTCGAGGACGCCCTCGCCCAGTCGGTGGCGCAGGGCAGCGGCGCCGTCACCCCCGACGTGCTGCCGTCGCTCGAGCCGACGCAGACCAACGGCAACAACGTCAACCTCGACGAGGAGACGCTGAACAACATCGAGACCGGGCTGCGCTACCAGTTCGCGACCCAGGCCATGAACCAGCAGTTCCAGTCGCTGACCGCCGCCCTCAAGACGGCCTGAGCCGGAGGACGGGACGAACATGGCTGACGCGATCGGCATCGCCGGCACCGGGCTGACGGTGCACCGCAAGTGGCTCGACGCCATCTCCGACAACATCGCCAACATCAACACCGCAGAGCCCATGAGCGGCAGTGCGTTCCAGGCGCGCTACGTCGCCGTGCAGGCCGGCGCCGGCACCTCGGGCGTGTACGTCACGGGCGCGGCCTACGGCTCGGCGGAGGGCCGGGTCACCTACGACCCCGAGAACCCCGTCGCCGACGCCGAGGGCTATGTGCGGATGCCCGACATCGACCTCGGCTCGCAGATGGGCGCGCTCATCATGGCCCAGCGCGGCTACCAGGCGAACGCGGCGGTCGTCGACCGCGCGCAGGACGCCTACGAGGCCGCCCTCAAGATCGGGGCCAGCTGATGAGCGGCATCGACGCGATCTCCGGACTG
>NZ_JBLRDT010000402.1:0-1039 GCF_057512245.1 Gryllotalpicola sp. CP2-P1 | reverse complement strand
ACCTCGGCGAGACCGAGCTGGCCGCGCGGCTGCGCGAGACCGCCGACGGTGTGCGCGTGCGCGCTCTCGAGAAACGGGTGACGGATGCCGTGGACTCCGGCTCTCCCGCTGCGGCGGTCGACGCCGCCCGCGCACTCGCCGACGCCACCCCCTACGACGAACACGCCCAGCTGCTGCTCATGAGGTCGCTCGCCGCCGCCGGCCGCCGCGGCGAGGCACTGCGCGCCTTCGCCGAGTTCCGGCAGCGGCTCGACGACGAGCTCGGTGCGCGGCCCGGCGCCGAGCTCGTGGCTTACAACGCCGAGCTGCTGCGCGCGGACGAGCCGTCGCTTCCCGCTGGTCGAGGAGCGACGAAGGAGCGTATCGAGACCCATTCCTCGCCAGGAGAGGGTCTGGTCTCGGTACGGTCGCAGAGCGACCTACTCGACCCGGCGGATACGGTCGCAGAGCGGGCTACTCGACCATCGGATAAGCCGAAGCACGTCGTCATCGGGCTGCGCGCGGCGCCCAACGAGCTCATCGGCCGAGACGCCGACATCGCCGCGCTCGAGAAGCTCATGGCGGCGTCGCGCCTCACGACGATCCTCGGCCCGGGCGGCCTCGGCAAGACCCGGCTCGCGCAGGAGCTCGCAAACCGCGCGGCCCGCACGACCCCCGGCGTCGTGGTGGTCGAGCTCGCCGGCATCCGCGAGTCCGACGACGTGCCGCTCGCGGTCGCCGCGACGCTCGGCATCGGCGAGGTCGGCGCCGGGCGCCTCAGCCTGCGCGATCCGATCGTGCTGCTGGAGGTCCGCACGCGCATCCGCGCCGCGCTCTCCGAGCGCGAGACGCTGCTGGTGCTCGACAACTGCGAGCACGTCATCGAGGGCGCCGCGCACCTCGTCGACCAGGTGCTCTCCGAGATCCCGACCGTGCGGGTGCTCGCGACGAGCCGCTCGCCCCTGCAGCTCGGGGCCGAGAGCGTCTACCCGCTCGGCTCGCTGCCGGCGGACGAGCACGGCCCCGCCGTCACGCTGTTCCTCGAGCGCGCCCGCGCCGC
>NZ_JBLRDT010000401.1:0-1046 GCF_057512245.1 Gryllotalpicola sp. CP2-P1 | reverse complement strand
CGTCGAAAGCGCCGTGGAGTCGGCGGTTGAGGAAGAGAACGCGCGCCGCACGGAAGACCTGATCCACTCGCACCGCGTGCGCCCTGCGGCTGCCGAGCCCGCGCCGGCCGCTCTCGCGGCAGCTGCCCCGAAGCCCCCGCGCCGCAGCGCCCGCCGCAGCCTCGCCGCCGGCCTCGGGGCCGTCGTGCTGATCCCGTCGCTGTGGCTCGTCGTGCCGGCCACAGCAGACACGATGCCCGGGCCCGCCACCGCCGACGCGCACGGCCACACGGCCGAGCAGATCCTGCAGATCGCCGACAACGTGAAGTCGCCGACGATCAGCAACAACGACTACGTTGCCACGGCCATCGCCGCGATCGTCGCGAAGGAGGGCGGCGCATCGGCAGAAGCTGCCGAGCCCGCCATCGTCGATGCCCTCGCCGCAGGCGGCGACCGCGCGAAGATCGTCCAAACGGCGCTGAGCTACATCGGCACGCCGTACGTCCTCGGTGGCAGCAGCCACACCGGCATCGACTGCTCGGGGCTCACGCTGCAGGCCTACGCCGCCATCGGCATCAGCCTCGCGCACTACGTGCCCACGCAGGACGCCGTCGGCACCCGCATCACCCGTGACCAGGCTCAGCCCGGCGACCTCGTGGTGTTCAACAACGAAGACCACGTCGGCATCTACCTCGGTGACGGCCAGGTCATCGCTGCACCCGCACCGGGCCGGCGCGTCTCGATCGAGGCGGTCGACATCTGGGAGCCGGTCGGCATCCACTTCACCCGCATCCTTCCCGCCGGGCAGTAAGCGCCGCGCCCGCCGGGCAGAGTTCTGCCGTGTGGTTCAGGCCGCGGGGGTGAGGTTGCGTTTGGGGGTGTGGGTGGCTGTGGTCCAGGCGGTGGCGTGGGATCCGAACACCCACCTGATTTCGGGTGCCCCGTGGTCGTTCATGCGGAGCTGGTAGGGCCCGGTGTCGATGGTGGTGTGGTGGAACCAGCACAGGAGCGTCATGTTGCCGATGTCGGTGGGTCCGCCGTCGCGGTGGGGGTCGATGTGATGCACC
>NZ_JBLRDT010000400.1:0-1051 GCF_057512245.1 Gryllotalpicola sp. CP2-P1 | reverse complement strand
TGCGGGCAGCCCGCTGATCGCGACGACGCGAGGCGGCACCGTCGAATTCGTGCGCGACGGCGACGATGGGCTGCTCGTGGACCCCGAGGACACGGAGGCGCTCGCGGCGGCGCTCGCCGCGCTGATCGACGACGAGGAGCGCGCCGCGCGGCTCGCCGCCGCGGGCAGCGCCCGGGTGCGCGCCTTCACCTGGGAGCGCGTCGTCGACGCGTACGAGCGGATCTACCGCGGAATCGGAGAGTGACATGACCACCGGCCCCCTCGCCAGCGCCGCGGTGCTGATCGCGACCTACAACAGGCCCGACCACCTGCGCACCTGCCTCGACCACCTCGACCGGCAGACCGTCGCACCGGCGCAGATCATCGTGGTCGACTCGTCGCCGGACGACCGCTCGGCCGAGGTGGTCAGGCGGCACGGCGGTATCACGTACCTGCGCAACGCGCTCGGTCGCGGCCACACCGCCACGTCGCGGCGCATGGGCGTCGCCGCCGTTGTGGACGCCGACGTGATCGCGTTCATCGACGACGACGCCTACGCGGAGCCCGACTGGCTGGCCGAGCTGCTGCGGCGCTACGACGACCCGCGCGTGGGCGGGGTCGGCGGGCGCGCGGCGAACGGCCAGCCGGATGAGGAGGCGATCGGCTGGGACGCGATCGGAAGCTTCCGCGCCGACGGCACCCTGACGGGCAACTTCGCCGCAGACCCCGGCGAGGACGTCGACGTCGACCACCTGCTCGGGGCCAACATGTCCCTGCGCCTGTCCGCGGTGCACGAGGCGGGCGGAATCGAGGACTTCTACCCGGGCACCTGCCTGCGCGAGGAGAGCGAGATCGCCCTGCGCTTGCGCAGCGCCGGCTACCGGCTGATCTACACGCCGGCCGCCCTGGTCGAGCACGTGGCCGGGCCGTATGCCCGGGGCCGGCGGTTCGACGCGCGCTATGCGTACTTCGGCCAGCGCAACCACCTCGTGCTGCTCGCGCGGGTGGTCGGCGCGCGTGACCCGCGCTTCCGCCGCTATCTCGGCGTCGCGGCGCGTCAGCTGGGCGCCGA
>NZ_JBLRDT010000399.1:0-1063 GCF_057512245.1 Gryllotalpicola sp. CP2-P1 | reverse complement strand
AACGGCGCCATCCCGCCCGGCCGGCAGGAGCGGGCGGGGCTCGAGATCGTCCGTGTCGCCGCGTGCGGCATCGCCGAGGCGTGCGTCTGGGACGCCGACGACCGGCTGATCGCCCTGCTGCGCACGGCCATCGCCGAACTCGAGCAGGCGAAGACGTCGGCGCACCGCGCACCAGAGGCACGTCCGGCGGCACGAGGCGAGGCGCTGCGGCCCGAGGCATCCCTCACGGCCTGAGCCCCTCGCCGCCTGTCACCCGGTGTTCTGCAGGCCGGCGGCGACTCCGTTCACCGCGAGCAGCATGAGCCGATGCGGCTGGTCCTCGGCGTCGGTCGAGCCGGTCGCGCGGATCTCGCGCAGGGCACGCAGCTGCAGCAGCGAGAGCGCGTCGACATAGGGCGACCGCAGCTGCACCGCGCGCTGCAGCACGGCACGGCCCTCGAGCAGCTCGCTGTGGCGCGAGGTCAGCAGCACCTGCTCGCGCGTCAGCGCCATCTCGTCGAGCACGAGCTGCGCGAGGTCTGCACGGCCGTCGAGGGCCAGGTAGCGGCGCGCGAGGCGCTCGTCGGTCTTCGCGAGCGACATCTCGACGTTGTCGATCATGGTGCCGAACAGCGGCCACTCGTGGTACGCCTTCTGCAGCAGCTCGGGGTCGCCGATCGAGGCGAGCGCCGTGCCGAGGCCGAACCAGCCGGTCAGGTTCACGCGAGCCTGCGACCAGGCGAACACCCACGGGATCGCGCGCAGGTCCTCGAGCGACTCGAGCGACAGGCCGCGGCGTGCGGGGCGCGAGCCGAGGGCGAGCAGACCGACCTCTTCCTGCGGCGTGACGCGGCCGAACCACTGCGCGAAGCCGTCGGCCTTCACGAGCTCGAAGAAGCGTGCGCGGCTGGCTTCGTCGAGGCGCGCCGCGAGGGCGGCGTAGGCGACGGATGCCTGCTCGTTGCGCTCCTGATTCGAGGGTGCCTCGGCCAGCAGCGTGGCGCTCGCCATCTGCTCGAGGTGCCGCGCGGCGATGGTCTGGTCGCCGTACTGCGCGAAGATCACCTCGCCCTGCTCGGTGAGC
>NZ_JBLRDT010000040.1:0-16736 GCF_057512245.1 Gryllotalpicola sp. CP2-P1 | reverse complement strand
GGCGGCGACCGTGTCCCCCCAGGGGCCGCCCCGGGGCACGAGGACCCGCCAGCCGCCCAGCGGCTTCTGCGGGGTCGGGCGCGATTCGCTCATGCGAGCTCCTTCGCGCCGGCGTCGAGCAGTTCGGCGACGGTGCGCTGCGCGACCTCGGCCGCCGCGGTCAGCAGGTCGGCGGCCGACGTCGAGTCGAGAACCGCCGCGTGGCTCGCCGTGATCGACCGCGAGCCGTCGAGCGCGTACACCGTCGCCGTCAGGAAGAGCATGCCGTCGTCGACCATCGCCGTCGTCGCGACCGGCGCGGCGCAGCCCGCCTCGAGCCCGGCGAGCACGTCGCGCTCGGCGCGCACCGCCGCGCGCGTGGTCGCGTGGTCGATCTTCGCGAGGCCCTTCTGCAGGGCGCGGCTGAATGCCGTGCCGTCGGATGCCTGATCGGCCCGCACCTCGAGCGCGAGTGCCCCCTGCCCCGGCGCGGTCGGCCAGTCGGAGAGCGCGAATCGCTCCGTCACGGCATCCGCCTTGCCGAGCCGGTCGACCCCGGCGGCCGCCAGGATCACGGCGTCGACCTCGCCTGAGGACACCTTGCCGATGCGCGTGTCGATGTTGCCGCGGAAGTTCTCTTCGACCGCGAGGTCGGGGCGCAGCGCCTTCAGCTCGGCGATGCGCCGCGGCGAGCCGGTGCCCACCCGTGCCCCCTCTGGCAGCGTCTCGAGGGTGAGGCCGTCGCGCGCGACCAGCACGTCACGGGCATCCGCCCGCTTCGGCGTCGCCGCGATCGTGAGGCCCGGGTACGCCGCGGTGGGCAGATCCTTCAGGGAGTGCACGATCACGTCGACCTCGCCGCCGAGCAGCGCCTCGCGCAGCTCGGTCGCGAACACGCCCATGCCGCCCATGCTCGCGAGATTCGCCTTCGACGTGTCACCGTGCGTCGTGACGGTCACGAGCTCGAACTCGAGACCCGCGGCGCGGGCGAGGGCGCGCGCTGCCTGCTCGCTCTGGGCGAGCGCCAGCGCGCTGCCGCGCGTTCCGACGCGGATCGTGTCAGCCATCAGGCGGTTGCCCCCACCTTGGCGATGTAGGTGCCGACCGTCTCGTGGTCGGGCCAGGGGCCGAGCGCCGTGAGGTGCGGGCGCTGCTCGACCGGGGTGTCCTCGAGCCGCTCGACGATCAGGTCGACGAGGCCGGCGACGAAGGCCGGGTGCACGCCAGAGGTCGGCACGCGCTCGAAGGCGAAGCCCGCCTCGGCCGCGCTCTCCTTCGCCTCGTTGTCGAGATCCCAGAGCACCTCCATATGGTCGCTCACGAAGCCGAACGGCACGACGACGACCGCCGTGGTCGCGCCCTCGTCGTGCAGGTCGGCGATCACGTCGTTGATGTCGGGCTCGAGCCACGGCACGCGCGGGTCGCCCGAGCGCGACTGGTACACGAGCTTCCACGGCACCTGTGCGCCCGCGGCCTCATCGACGGCCTTCGAGATCACCTCGGCGAGCGCGAGGTGCTGCGCCTCGTAGGCGCCGTGCTCGCCGAACTCGGGGCCGGACGCCTTCGCGGCGGCGGTCGGAATCGAGTGCGTGGAGAAGAGGATGCGGATGCGCGCGGCCTCGTGTCCGGCATCCGTCAGGCGCCGCACAGCCGTCTGCGTGCCCTCGATGAGCGGCGTGACGAAGCCGGGGTGATCGAAGTACTCGCGGATGCGATCGATGGATGCCGTCTCGGTCAGCCCGTTCTCGGCGAGCGCCTTCTCGAAGTCCTCACGGTACTGGCCGACGCCCGAGTAGCTCGTGTACGCGCTCGTCACGAGCCCAAGCAGACGGGTGTGCCCGTTGGCGGCGGCCTCGGCGACGACATCCGTGAAATACGGCGCCCAGTTGCGGTTGCCCCAGTAGACGGGAAGGTCGATGCCGCGCTTGGCGAGCTCGCCCTCGAGCGCCGACTTCAGGGCGCGGTTCTGCGCGTTGATCGGGCTCACGCCGCCGAAGTGGCGGTAGTGGTGCGCGACCTCTTCGAGTCGCTCGTCGGGAACGCCGCGGCCCGCGGTCACATTGCGCAGGAAGGGGATGACGTCGTCCTGGCCCTCTGGCCCGCCGAAGCTCGACAGCAGGATCGCGTCGAAGGGATAGGAACCACTCACATGGTCGGTCAAGAAACAACCTCCGGGATTTCCGCCGTGACGATGCGTCGGCCGGTGAAGAACGGCACCTCTTCACGAACGTGCAAGCGCGCCTCTGTGTAGCGCAGCTCACGCATCATGTCGACGAGGTCCGACAGTTCGTCGGCCTCCATCGGCAGCAGCCACTCGTAGTCGCCGAGCGCGAACGCGGCGACCGTGTTGGCCAGCACGCCCCTGAACGCCGCGCCCTTGCGGCCGTGATCGGCGAGCATGCGCCGCCGATCCTCGTCAGGAAGCAGGTACCAGTCGTAGCTGCGGTTGAAGGGGTAGACCGTGATCCACTGCTTGGCGTCCTTGCCGCGAAGGAATCCCGGAATGTGGGCCTTGTTGAACTCCGCCGCGCGGTGAACGCCCATGGCGTTCCACGTGGGGAGCAGGTTCTTGAGAAGCGCGGTGCGGCGCAGCTCGCGCGCCACCGCCTGCAGTTCTTCGGGCGCGGGCCCCCAGATCCAGAACATGAGGTCGGCGTCGGCCTTGAGGCCGGAGACGTCGTAGAAGCCGCGCAGGGTGACCCCGCGGCCTGCCGCCGCCGCCACGACCTCGTCGAGCTCGCGAACCGCGGCGTCGAGATCGGATGCCTGTGCGGCGGTCGCCGCGTGTGCGGGGTCTCGGCGCAGGACCACCCAGAGCGTGTAGCCGTCGGGCTGAACCGGGGTCTGGTCGGCTGCGTCGTCGGGAGTCGGAGCGGATGCCGCCCCCGGAGCGGCCGAGTTCGTCATGGCTTCCAGTCTCTCCCTCGGGGGCCGCTGTTGAAAAATCGGGAGGCCTGAGAAGGCATCACATTCGGGTAACTCTGAGTGTGCGCACGGCCCGCTCGGGGCATTCATCGAATAAAAGCACGTCTAGGAGCGTTACTTCCACTGTTATGAGCACTGAGCGCACCCCGCAGACCGGCGGAGCGCCGAGGGTTCCTCGTCGTAGCCGTCGTCGCAAGAACATCGAATTCGTCGAGCACCTGACCGGACAGGAGCAGATGCTGATCACCTTCCCGTGGAGCAGACACCTCTCCGCGGCCGAACGCGAGGAGTTCGCCGACGCCCTCGCGAACCACCCGTCGTCGTTCAGCAACGCCCAGCTCGAGGCGCTGATCGTCTCGTGGAAGCGCCGGGCGCAGCTGGCGCAGGCGAAGGGCCAGGCCCGCGCGGCCTAGCCCTTCGCCACCCATCGAAGTCGTCGCCACGTCTCGCGGTCCCGGTTCCGCCGAACCGGCCGCACGTGGCGACGGCTTCTGCGTTGTGGGCTTCTAGTGCCGGCGCTTGACCAGGATGGTCACTCCGATGGCCACGATTCCCGCCGCGACGGCGCCGACGGCCGAGACGCCCGCGAGGAACCTGTTCGGGTCCTCCGCCCGCAGTCGCTTGATGCGCTTCGGAACGTTGACCTTGTCTTCGAGTTCGGAGAGGGCGGCGACGAGCTCGGCGCGGGCGCGCTCGACCTCGGTCTCCTTCTGCACGCCGCCGCGCTCCGCCGAGCGGCCGGTGTACTCATTCGTCATAGTCGCCGACTCCCTTCACGGCGTCGACATCGCGCTGAACGCTGCCGATCGTCTGCTTCGGCGTGGCCGACCCGATCTTCTTGAAGAACACGATGCCGACGATCACGAGGATCGCGATCAGGACCAAGAGGATGCCGGCCACGATCAGCGCCGCGAGCCACGGCGGCACGATCAGGCAGAACGCCAGGATCGCCGCCGCGATGAGCACCGGCACGAACAGCAGAAGCAGCAGCAACGCCCCGAAGAACATGCCGATGCCGATGCCGGCGACCTTGCCCTTCGCGATGAGCTCGGCCTTGAGCTGGTTGAGCTCGGCGCGAACGAGCGCGATGAACAGCTGAGGGAGCTCACTGATGAGCTCCGGAAGAGAACGTGCTCCCTGTGCCATGTGCAGCCGATCAGTCGAGCGGTTCCGCGGTCGACCGCAGCTCGGCATCCGATTCGCCGGACGCGGCGCGAGCCGCGGCGGTCCGCGCCGCCTGCGTGGCCGGTGCGCCCGCTGCCCGTGAGCTCGAACTCGAGCTCGGGGCTTTACCGGTCGCCTTGGTCTGGGCACGGTCGATCGCGACGTTCGTCACCTTGCGCACCCCGTCGAATACCGCGCCGGGAATATCTCCGATCTTGGCCGCGGCGAAGTCCTGAGCGGCATGCACCTGCTTCTGGATGCCCGGCGACTGCCAGACCTTGTTCGCGGCCGAGGCGATCTGCTCGTACCTCTTCCTGCCGGCCCGCGCGCCCAGCACGTAGCCGACGGCTAGCCCCGTCACGAAAAGCAGCTTGCCCTTCATCGACACCCCCGCGATCTGCTCGTTCGGTTTCTGATCAGGTTTCCAGCTCAGCTTCCTTGATCGGTCAGCTTTCGCCAGCGTAGCCCACGCAAGCGGGCCGCCGCCTCCCTGGCGTGGGGAATGACGGATGCCAGGCCGGTACCCGCGACCCAACCGCCCGTAACCTCGACCCCCGGCGTCTTCTCGACCGCGGCGCCGAGCGCGGCGAGCCGCTCGCGCTGCCCGACGGCCGCCAGCGGCTGCGCGTTCTGCCAGCGCACGCGGGCGAACCCGACCACCATGGATTCCGAAAGCGGAATATTCATCAGCGCTGCGGCGTCTTGCAGCGCGCGAGCACGGAGCGCGGCATCCGTCATCGTCACCGCGTCGTTGTCGCGGCCTGCGCGACCGTACGAGAGCCGGATGACATGGCGCCCCGCGGGCAACTGGTCGGCGACCCACGACCACTTCGCCGTGACGTGCGTCATCGCCTTCGCGGTGACGAACGCCGAGTCGACGCGGTCGCTGACGAGCAGGCCCGTGCCGCGCGGCGCCGCGTCGAGCTCGGACGCGTCGAGCACGAGGGTGACGAGCTCGACGCTGGTCGCCTCGGGCCACGGCGCGCGCAGGAGCGCCTCGAGCCCGCCCTCGTCGTCATCGACCAGCGCGGATGCCAGCAGCGGCAGCGCCTCGGCAGAGGGCGTGTCGATCAGCACGGCGTCGGCCGCGATGGGGTCCTCCTGCCCGGCGACGCGCACGAGGAACCGCTCCCCGTCGCGGGTGAGGCCGGTGACGCGCGCACCGGTGCGCAGCTCGACGCCGCGGCGGCGGGCATCCGTGATCACGGTGTACGCCAGGCGCCAGATTCCGCCCGAGATGCCCCCGACCGCCGACCCTGCCTTCGACGGGCCGCCCGCGCGCAGCTCGGCGACGGCGCCCGAGAGCGACCCCGTGCGGGTGAGCGCCGGGTTGAGCCCCGGGGCGGCGACGGCGACGTCGAGCTGGTCGGGTGCCGCCGAGTAGACGCCGGTGGTCACGGGGGCGACGAGGTTCTCGAGCACCGCGCGGCCCATGCGGCGCTGCACGAGCCGACCGAGGTTGCGCTCCTGGCCGATCTTGAGGGGCGGCAGCACGCGGTCGAGGTACGCGCGCAGCGCCCCGCGCCACCCGATCGCCGCGACGACGTCGCTCGCGAGCGGGGTGGCGGGGATGCCGAGCATGCCGCCCTTCGGCGTGGGCACCGCGCGGTCGGGCAGCTGCAGCCACGCGCCGGCGGGGTTGGGCTGCACCACCTGATCGCTCAGGTGCAGTTCGTCGATGAACGTCGCGACGTGGCCGCCGCGGGTGGCGAAGCTCTCTGCGCCGGCATCCACCGTCAGCTTCGATCCGTCGGCGAGCTCGAGGTCGAGGCGCTGCACCGATCCGCCGAGCTGGTCGGACGCCTCGAGCAGCGTCACCTCGAAACCGGGTCGCGCGAGGTCGCGCGCCGCAACGAGGCCGCCCATGCCGCCGCCGATGATGACGACGCGGGTCGGGTCATCGTTGATGAGGTGGTCGAGGCCCTCGTGAGGGTCGGTCATACAGGGTCTCCATTCGGCTCCGCCGAGTCGACCAGCGCGCTGTCTCCATTCGGCTTTGCCGAGTCGACCAGCGAGCTGTCTCCATTCGGCTTCGCCGAGTCGACCAGCGTGATGCTGTGCACGAGCTCGACGATGCGGGTGAGCACCGCCGGGTCGGTCGTGGGCGGCACGCCGTGACCCAGGTTCAGCACGTGGGCAGGCGCCGCCTGGCCCCGCCGCAGCACGTCGCGAACGTGCGCCTCGAGCACCGGCCACGGCGCCGCGAGCAGAGCGGGGTCGATATTGCCCTGCACGGGCACCATGCCGCCGAGGCGCCGCACGCCCTCGTCGAGCGGGATCCGCCAGTCGACGCCAACGACATCGGCCCCGACGTCGCGCATCGCGGGCAGCAGCTCGGCGGTCCCGACGCCGAAGTGCACCTTGGGCACCGAGAGATCGGCGATGTGCGACAGCGCGCGGGCGGAGGCGGGCGCGACGTGCGTCACATAGTCGGCGAGCGAGAGCGACCCTGCCCACGAGTCGAAGAGCTGGGCGGCGGATGCCCCCGCCAGAACCTGCGCGCGCAGGAAGAGCCCCGACGCGTCCGCGGCCCATGCCATGAGCGCGGCCCAGGCATCCGGGTCGGCGTGCATCAGGGTGCGCGCGGCGAGATGCTCCTTCGAGGGGCCGCCCTCGACCAGATAGGCCGCGAGCGTGAACGGCGCCCCCGCGAAGCCGATGAGCGGCGTAGACCCGTCGCCGATGCGGCCGAGGCCCTCCACCGTGCGGCGCACCCCGGCGGCCACCGGGGCGAGGTCGTCGACGGTCAGGGTGGGCAGCGCCGCGACATCCGCCGCGGTCCTCACGGGCTGCTCGAAGACCGGGCCGCGCCCAGGAACGATCTCGACCCCGACGCCCGCGAGCTTGAGGGGGATCACGATGTCGCTGTAGAAGATGGCCGCGTCGACGCCGTGGCGGCGCACGGGCTGCAGGGTGATCTCTGAGGCGATCTCGGGGTCGAGGCAGGACTCGAGCATCGTGTGCCCGCGGCGCACCTCGTGGTACTCGGGCAGGGAGCGGCCCGCCTGCCGCATGAACCACACCGGAGTCACGTCGGGTCGCACGCCGCGATAGGCGGAGATGAGGCGGGAGGCAGCAGGGGATGCTGCGGAGGGCGCGGCGGACTCAGAACTCACGCGCAGATTCTTCCAGTGTTGGCTGAGCACGGGCGCTGGGAGCCCGCCGGTGTTCTCATAGCAGCGCGGCGTAAGATCGGCAACCATGCTGTTCTGCTTCACTTCGAGTCACCGCACCGCGGGATTCGACCTGCTCGATCGACTCGAACGCGGCGCAGACGCTGTGATCGACGCGATCCGCGGGCAGCAGGCAGTGACCGGCTCGGTGGTGCTCGCCACGTGCAACCGCTTCGAGGCCTACCTCGACGTCGACCTCGAGAAGCTCGAGCTGCGCGACCACGCCGCCGCCGGTCTCATCGACCTCGTCGCCGACGCGGCGCAGGTCGCCCCAGACGAGCTGCGCGACGGCAGCCAGCTGATCGCGGGCGACGCCGTCGCCTCGCACCTCTTCTCGGTCTCGAGCGGCCTCGAATCCGTCGTCGTCGGCGAGGGCGAGATCGCCGGCCAGGTGCGCCGCGCCTACACGGCCGCCCGCAACTCCGGCGCCGTCACCCATGACCTCGAGCGCCTCTTCCAGACCGCCAGCCGCACGAGCCGCGGCGTCAAGAACACCACCGGCCTCATGACGCAGGGGCGCTCGATGGTGCGCCTCGCCCTCGACCTCGCCGAGAGCCGCTTCGCCGACTGGTCGGCCGTGCGCGTGCTGCTCGTCGGCACGGGGCGCTACGCCGCCGCCTCGCTTGCCGCGCTGCGCGACCGCGGAGTGACCGACGCCGCCGTCTGGAGCCGCACCGGCCGTGCGCGGTCGTTCGCGCTGAGCCACGGGATCGAGGCGGTGCCCGCCGACGGGCTGACCGCGGCCGTGGCATCCGCCGACCTCGTCATCACCTGCACCGTCTCGCCCGCGCTCGTCGTGACGCGTGACATCGTGAGCGACGCCCTCAGCGGCGCGAGCGACGCGCGGCGCCTGCTCGTCGTCGACCTCGGCCTGCCGCGCAACGTCGAGCCCGCCGTCGCCGAGGTCGAGCGCGTCGAGCTGCTCGACCTCGAGACGATCTCGCTGCACGCGCCGCTCGAGGAGCTGCAGGCGACCGATTCGGCCCGCGAGCTGGTCGGGGCGGCTGCCGCCGAGTTCGCCGCGAAGTCGGCCGAGCGCGATGTCGAGCCGGCCCTCGTGGCCCTGCGCCGGCACGTGTTCGAGAAGCTCGACGCCGAGATCGCGCGCGCGGCCTCGCGCGACGCGAACGGCGAGATCGAGCGGGCGCTGCGGCACTTCGCCGGCGTGCTCCTGCACACGCCGAGCGTGAAGGCCCGCGAGCTCGCGCGCGACGGCGACGCGGCGGCCTTCGTCGACGGCGTTGCCGCGGTGTTCGGCGTCGAGGCCGAGGGCGCCCTTGGCACAATCGGCGGCACAATAGCCGGTTCCGTTGCGCAGAACAACGTGGCAGAGACGGGCAGGGAAACGGCCTAGGCTGTCACTCGGGTGGGGTGCCCAGGCTCTGCCCGCACGGGAGGGAGTGCCACCATGACCGACACCATCGACCAGCCCGCGCCGGCGACGGTTCCGTTCGACGCCTGCATCATCACCACGGATCGGCTCGTACTGCGGCCCCTGACCATCGACGAGGCGGTGGCCGCCCACAGCGACTTCGCGCTCGCGAAGAAGGTCGTGAAGTACCTGCGCTGGGAAGTGCGCGACCACGACGACGAGAACAACGGCAACGCGTCGAAGCGCCTGATCCAGAGCGCCCGCATCAAAGACAAGGGCGACGGCCTCGCCTGGGCCGTCGAGTTCAAGCAGGCCGACGGCTTGCAGGGCGGCGAGATCGGCGACGTGGCGCTCTTCGCCAAGAGCATCCGCAACGCCCAGTTCGAGATCGGCTGGGTCTTCCACCCCGCGATCCACGGTCGCGGGCTCGCGACCGAGGCGACGGCCGCCGTGCTCGACTGCGCGTTCGACCAGATGGGCGCGCACCGCGTCTATGCCGAGTTGGATGCCCGCAACGAGGCATCCGCCCGCCTGTGCGCCATCCACGGCATGCGCCAGGAGGCGCTGCTCAAGGAGCGCGAGATCGTCGACGGCGAGTGGCACGACGTGGCCATCTACGCGATCACGGCCGAGGAGTGGCGCGCGCACAAGGCCAAGTAGCCCCGCGCCCTTCGCCGGTCGACTCAGCGCCTTGCGCCGGTCGACTCAGCGCCTTGCGCCGGTCGACTCAGCGCCTTGCGCCGGTCGACTCAGCGCCTTGCGCCGGTCGACTCAGCGAAGCCGAATGGAGACCAGACGCGGCGACCTCCGCTGATCTCCGTTCGCCGCAGGCGGCGAGTCGATCAGCGGCGGGCGCCCGTCTTTACGCCCCGACGAGGCGCTTGGCCAGGTAGGCCTTGAGGCCGGCGACCGGCACGCGCTCCTGCTGCATCGTGTCGCGATCGCGCACGGTCACGGCATCGTCCTCGAGCGAGTCGAAGTCGACCGTGACGCAGTACGGGGTGCCGATCTCGTCCTGTCGGCGGTAGCGGCGGCCGATCGCCTGCGTCTCGTCGTAGTCGACGTTCCAGTCGCCGCGCAGCTCGTCGGCGATCCTCTGCGCGAGGGGCGTCAGCGTCTCCTTCTTCGACAGCGGCAGCACGGCCACCTTGAAGGGCGCGAGGCGCGGGTCGAGGCGCAGCACGGTGCGGGTCTCGGTGCCGCCCTTCGCGGTCGGCACCTCCTCCTCGTCGTACGCCGACAGCAGGAAGGCCATGAGCGAGCGGGTGAGGCCGAACGACGGCTCGATGACATACGGCGTCCAGCGCTCGTTGGTCGTCGGGTCGAAGTACGACAGGTCGCGGCCGGAGACCGCGGCGTGGCTCTTCAGGTCGAAGTCGGTGCGGTTCGCGATGCCCATGAGCTCACCCCACGGCTCGCCCTCGAAGCCGAAGTCGTACTCGACGTCGATCGTGCGGTCGCTGTAGTGCGCGCGGTCGCCGTCTGGCACGTCGAAGAGGCGGATGCTGTCGCGCGAGACGCCAAGGTCGACGAACCAGTTCACGCAGTCCTCGACCCACTTCTCGAAGTGCGCGGGCGCCTCGGCCGGCGGCACGAAGTACTCGATCTCCATCTGCTCGAACTCGCGGGTGCGGAAGATGAAGTTCCCGGGCGTGATCTCGTTGCGGAAGGCCTTCCCGATCTGGCCGACGCCGAACGGCGGCTTCTTGCGGCTCGTCTGCAGCAGGTTCAGGAAGTTCGTGAAGATGCCCTGCGCGGTCTCCGGCCGCAGGTAGGCGAGGCCCGACTCGTCTTCGACGACGCCGAGGTAGGTCTTGAGCATGCCGTTGAACTGGCGGATCGGCGTCCACTGCCCGACGACCTTCGGGTTGTCGGGGTCGGGGATGTCGTCGAGGCCGTTCACGGGCGGGTGCCCGTGCTCCTTCTCGTAGGCCTCGAAGAGGTGGTCGGCGCGGTAGCGCTTGTGGGTCACGAGCGACTCGGTGAGCGGGTCGTTGAAGGTCGCCAGGTGACCGGATGCCTCCCACGTCTTCGGGGGCAGGATGACCGACGAGTCGAGCCCGATCATGTCGCCGCGGCCGCGCACGAAGGTCTTCCACCACTGCCGCTTGATGTTCTCTTTGAGCTCGGTGCCGAGGGGGCCGTAGTCCCACGCGCTGCGGGTTCCGCCGTAGATCTCGCCCGACTGGAACACGAAGCCGCGGTGCTGCGCGAGGGCGATGACGGACTCGAGACGGGACTGTTCGGCCATGGGCGGTTCTCCTGGAGGGACGGTGCAGATGAACCCCGCGAGGGGAATCCGGTCGATTCTACCGGGGCGCCCTCGCGCGGCCGTCTGGCACGTGATTTGGGGGGCCCGGAAGCACATATGATCGACACATCAGGGGAGGGGGCCCGGTGTTCCATCGTCCAGAGGGAGATCTGCGCACCATGTCCTCCGCTGCCCAGCAGGCCTCAGGCCGACGCGCCCGCCACACCGCCGTGGCCGTGGGCCGGCACCGCGGCGAGGATCTCTCCGACAGCTTCGAGCGCGGGTTCGCGGCGCTCGCCGAGCTCGCTCTCGCCGGCGTCCAGGTCTCTGCGCGCGCGGTCGACCTCGCCTCTGGCCAGGTGCTCTTCTCGGTGGACGACCACGTCGTCATGCCGACCGCGTCCATCGGCAAGGTTCTGCTGCTGATCGAGGTGGCCGCGCAGCTCGAGCAGCGCCAGGTGAGCGGGCTGACCCTGCTCGACCGCGAGGCAAGGGATGCCGTCGGGGACTCGGGCGTGTGGCAGCACCTCGCCGTGCCGTCGCTGCCCCTCGCGGACCTCGCGGCGCTCGTCGGTGCCACGAGCGACAACCTCGCGACGAACGTGCTGCTGCGGCGCATCGGCCTCGAAGCCGTCGGCGCGCGCACCGAGCAGCTCGGCCTCACCCGCACCGCGCTGCTCGATCTCGTGCGCGACCACCGCGGCCCCGACGACGCGCCGCAGCTCTCGATCGGCTCGGCGTCCGAGCTCACGTGGCTGTTCGCGGCGCTCGCGCGCGGCGAGATCGTCGACCAGGCGACGAGCCAGCGGGTCGTGCAGTGGCTCTCGCTCAACTCCGACCTGACCATGGTCGCGGCCTCGTTCGGGCTCGACCCCCTCGCGCACCGCGGCGCCGATCACGGCATCCTGCTCGTCAACAAGACCGGCACCGACAACGGCGTGCGCAGCGAGGTCGGCGTGCTGCGCGGCCCACGGGCGGGCGTCGCGTATGCCGTCTCGATGTACTTCGACGACTCGGGCCTGCCGGCGCGGCTGCGCGTGCTCGAGGGCATGCGCACCTTCGGCCTCGATCTGCTCGAGTACGTGCACTGACCGCCCAGCCGGTGGTCGAGTAGCGACGAAGGAGCGTATCGAGACCCTCTCCTTGCGCTCCCTGCGAGAAGAGGGTCTGGTCTCGATACGCGCTGCACGCTACTCGACCCGGCGGATACGGTCGCAGAGCGACCTACTCGACCAGCGGAGCGGGGCGGAGCAGAGCGGGGCGACGTCACCAGATGGTGACGCGCTGCTCCTTCGGCAGGTAGAGGTCGTCGGACTCCTGCACGTCGAACGCCGCGTAGAACTCGTCGATGTTGCGCACGATCTGGTTGCAGCGGAACTCGTTCGGCGAGTGCGGGTCGATCGTGAGCAGCCGGATCACCTCTTCGTCGCGCCCCTTCTGCTGCCACGCCTGCGCCCACGACAGGAAGAAGCGCTGCGCGCCCGTGAGGCCGTCGATGACGGGCGACGGCGCACCGCCGAGCGAGCGCACGTATGCCTTCCACGCGATGCCCAGGCCGCCGAGGTCGCCGATGTTCTCGCCGATCGTGAGCGCGCCGTTCACGTGCGGCGAGCCCTCGGGCAGCTGCGCCGGCGTGAGCGCGTTGTACTGCTCGATGAGAGCGCCGGTCAGCTTCTCGAACGCCTGGCGGTCGGCATCCGTCCACCACGACTCGAGCTTGCCGTCGCCGTCGAACTTCGAGCCCTGGTCGTCGAAGCCGTGCCCGATCTCGTGGCCGATGACGGCGCCGATCGCGCCGTAGTTCGCGGCCGCGTCGCGGGCGGGGTCGAAGAACGGGAACTGCAGGATCGCGGCGGGGAACACGATCTCGTTGAACCCGGGGTTGTAGTAGGCGTTGATCGTCTGCGGGGTCATGAACCACTCGTCGCGATCGATCGGCTTGCCGATCTTCGACAGCTCGCGGTGGAACTCGAACGCCGAGATGGCGCGCACGTTGGCGATGAGGTCGGTCGGGTCGACGTGCAGCGCCGAGTAGTCGCGCCACTTCACGGGGTAGCCGATCTTCGGCGTGAACTTGTCGAGCTTCTCGAGCGCGCGCTTCTTCGTGTCGTCGCCCATCCAGGACAGCGAGCGGATGCTGTCGCGGTACGCCTCGATGAGGTTGGTGACCAGCTCGTCCATCTGCGCCTTCGACTCTTCGGGGAAATGGCGCGCGACGTATTCGCGGCCGACCGCTTCGCCCATGCCGCCCTCGACGAACGAGACCCCGCGCTTCCAGCGCTCGCGCAGCTGCGGGGTGCCCGTCAGGGTGCGGCCGTAGAAGTCGAAGTTGGCGTTGACGAAGTCGGAGCTGAGGTAGGGCGCACGGGCGTGGATGACCTGCCAGGTCTGCCAGTCCTTCCATGCGCCGAGCCGGTCGGCGGTGAGCAGCCCGGCGAGGCCGGCGGTGAACGACGGCTGCCGCAGCACGACCTCGCGCAGCGAGCCGTGCGGCGCCTTCAGGGCGTCGAGCCAGAGCTGCAGGTCGGCGCCCTCGGAGCTCGCGAGGCCCTTCACGTCCTGCCACGCGAACAGGTTGTAGGTCTTCTCGCTGTCGCGCGACTTCACGTTGTCCCAGTGGTGCTTCGCGATCTCGGTCTCGAGAGCGAACACGTTCTCGGCCCGGCGCGCGGCATCCGGCACGCCCGCCAGCTCGAACATCGTCTGCACGTGCGTGCAGAACGCCTTGCGGATGCCGGCGAAGGTCTCTTCCCGGTAGTACGACTCGTCCGGCAGCGAGAGCCCGGCCTGTTCGAAGAAGACGAGGTAGCGCTCGGGGTCGCCCGGGTCGTTGTCCACGAACAGCTGATAGAGGCCGCCCACGCCGTTGCGCTCGAAGTGCGCGAGCGTCTCGAGGAACTGCCCGATGGAGTGGACGTTGTCGATCATCGCGAGCGAGCTCGCGAGCGGCGCGGCGCCCAGCTGCTCGATGCGCTCGGTGTCCATGAAGCTCGTGAACAGGTCGCCGAACTTGCGCGCCTCGGTGCCGGGCTCGGCGTGCTGGGCCTCGGCGATGATGTCGCGCACGGCCTTCTCGGCCTCTTCCGCGAGGAGGTAGAAGGAGCCCCAGCGCGCCTTGTCGGCGGGGATCTCGGTGCGCTCGAGCCACGTGCCGTTCACGTGCCGGAACAGGTCGTCCTGCGGGCGGATGTCGGGGTCGAGTTCCTCGAGCTTGATGCCGGAGACGGGAGCGTCGGTCATGGTCCCCACCCTAGTGAGAGCCCAGGGCCCGGGCGTGTGACGAAATGTAACGCTCGGCGTCTTCATATACGAACGTATCGGCTGAGAGTGGAGGGATGCGTAGATTCACGACCGCCGCGGCGGCCGCAGCCGTCGCAGCCGCTCTGGTCCTCACCGGCTGCTCCTCCAACGGAAGCTCGAACTCCTCGAAGTCCGGCGGCACCCTGACCCTGCTCACCCCGGCCAGCACCGTTTCGCTCGACCCCGCGTCGAGCCAGAATCTGGCGACCACGACGCTCGGCCTCATCGACCGTCGTCTGACGACGTGGGAGGTGAAGCCCGGCCAGGACGCCAAGGTCGTGCCCGATCTCGCGACGAACACAGGCGACGTGAGCGACGGCGGCAAGACCTGGACCTACCACCTGAAGAGCGGCCTCAAGTTCTCGGACGGCTCCCCCGTCACGAGCGAAGACATCAAGTACGGCATCGAGCGCTCGTTCAGCGACCAGCTGCAGGGCGGTCTGAGCTATCACAAGACCCTGCTGGTGGGCGGCAGCAGCTACAAGGGCCCCTTCGACGGCAAGAGCCTCGACTCGATCGAGACCCCCGACGACAAGACCATCGTGTTCCACCTCGACAAGCCGTTCGGCGACTGGCCCTGGATCGCGTCGATGCCGGCGTTCTCGCCGGTGAAGGAGTCGAACGGCGCCCCCGCGAGCTACTCCAAGGCGCCGATCACGACCGGCCCCTACAAGGTCGAGAGCATCAAGGACGGCACCTCGCTCACGCTCACGCGCAACAAGTACTGGAGCAAGAAGACCGACTCGGTGCGCACCGCGTCGGCCGACAAGGTGGTCTTCCAGGAGAGCCAGAACCAGTCGACCGCCGTGCAGAACCTGATCAACGGCACCGGGCAGTACAAGAGCGCGTTCGACGTGCAGTACCTCGGGGCATCCGATCTGGCATCCGTGACCCACAACGCCGCGGCGAAGTCGCGGCTCGCAACGTCCAAGGCGGGCCCGATCCAGTACCTGTCGCTGAACACGCAGAAGGGCGACCTCAAGAACCTCAAGGTGCGCCAGGCGATCGAGTACGCCGTCGACAAGCAGTCCTACCTCGTCGCCTCGGGCGGTGAGCAGGCGGGGGTGCTCGCGAGCACGCTCATCACGCCCGGCATCGCGGGACGCGTCGACTACGACCTCTACAAGGCGCCCGCCTCGGGCGACGTCAGCAAGGCGAGGGCCCTTCTCGGCGAGGCCGGCGCGAGCTCGCTGAAGCTCACGCTGCTCACGCAGAACGACGCGGCGTCGCTCGCGCAGGCGCAGGCCATTCAGCAGGGGCTGAAGCGGGCGAACATCACCGTGACCCTCAAGACCGAGGACGCCGACTCGTTCTACACCGACGTCGCCGTCAGCCACCCGAGCTTCGACCTGGCGCTGATGAGCTGGCAGCCCGACTTCCCGTCGGCGAACTCGAACATCTCGCCGCTGTTCGACTCGAGCCAGATCGGCAACGGCAACTTCAACGTGTCGCAGTACTCGAACCCCGCTGTCGACGCGGCGATCGCCACGGCGCAGGCCGAGGTCGACCAGAAGAAGGCGCAGGCCGACTGGGCCGCGATCGACAAGCAGATCATGGCCGACGCGCCCGTCGTGCCCCTGATCTACGCGAAGCAGTCCTTCCTGCGCGGCGCGGGGGTCGGGAACTTCTTCATCCCGTCCTTCCCCGCCTACCCGGACTACCGGACCGTCACACTGGAGAAGTGAGTCCGACCAGCCCCGCACCGGTTCTCTCCGTTCGGGACCTCTCAGTTTCGTTCTCCGCAGGAGACGCCGCGGGCACTGCCGAAGCCGGCCGAGTCGTCGACTCGGTCGGCTTCGACCTTGCCCCCGGCCGCGTGCTCGCCGTCGTCGGCGAGTCCGGCTCGGGCAAGTCGGTGACGGCCATGAGCGTGCTCGGCCTGCTTCCCGACAGCGCGACGGTCACGGGCAGCGTGCGCCTCGAGGGCCGCGAGCTGATCGGGGCGCCGGCGGCCGAACTGCGGGCGGTGCGCGGCGGCCGCATCGGCACCGTCTTCCAGGAGCCGATGAGCGCCTTCGACCCCGTCTACACCATCGGGCAGCAGATCGCCGAGGCGATCAGGGTGCACCGGCCCGGGGTGCGGGGGCGCGCCCTGCGCGAGCGCGTGCACGAGCTGCTGCGCTCGGTCGGCCTGTCTGAGGCGCACCGCATCGCGGCGTCGCACCCGCACGAGCTCTCGGGCGGCCAGCTGCAGCGCTCGATGATCGCGATGGCGATCAGCTGCGACCCGGTCGCGATCATCGCCGACGAGCCGACGACGGCCCTCGACGTGACGGTGCAGGCCGGCATCCTCGACCTGCTGCGCGCGCTGCGCGACGAGCGGGGCACCGCGATCCTGCTCATCACGCACGACATGGGCGTCGTCGCCGACCTCGCCGACGACGTGCTCGTGATGCGCCGCGGCGAGGCACTCGAGTCGGGCCCCGTCGCCGACGTGTTCGACCGGCCGCGCTCCGATTACACGCGCGGCCTGCTGGCCGCCGTGCCCACGCTGACCGAGTTGAGCGAGACGGATGCTCCGGCCGGCCAGCAGCCCGCGCAGAAGACGCCCGCCGGCCCGGTGTCTGCGGCG
>NZ_JBLRDT010000004.1:0-35764 GCF_057512245.1 Gryllotalpicola sp. CP2-P1 | reverse complement strand
GGGCACCGCTGTCGGGCAGCCGCTTCGCGCGCGTGCCGAACAGGTCGCTGCGCAGCGTGTAGACGATGACGAAGACGAACACCCACAGCACGATCAGGAACGCGATGCGCAGCAGGAGCAGGGTGAGGGAGCTCGGGTTCACCAGCGACCCCCCGCCCGGTGCGCCTCGGCCCGGGGCACCACGTTGAAGACGATGCGGGTGCGGCCGGCGGTGATGACGTCGCCCGGCTCGAGGACCGAGCGGGAGAGGGGCTGGCCGTTCAGCTTGCTGCCGTTGGTCGAGCCGAGGTCGCGCGCCTCGCCGCGGCGGCCGTCCCACGCGATCTCGAGGTGTCGCCGGCTGATGCCGGTGTCGTCGACTGTGATGTCGGCCTCGCTGCCGCGGCCGATCACGGTGCGCGCGTGGTGGAGCTGGTGCCGGACGCCGTTCACCTCGACGATGGGCGTCCACGCGACATCCTGCTTGACGTTGCCCGACTCGATCTCGAGAACGCCGGTCGTGAGCTGGTCGTCGCGCGCGAGCTCGATCGAGACGGCGCCCGCGAACTGGTAGCGCTGGGCGTTCGCATGCTTGGTCACGAAGCTCGTGAGCTCGTCGGTGAGGGTGTCGCCCATGCCGCTCATGCGCTTGTAGTCGGCGGGCGCCAGGTGCAGCCGGAACGAGTTCGGGGCGAGGATGCGGTCACGGGCCACGACGGCCGCCTTCGTGTCCATCTCGCGGCGCAGCGCGCTCGTGAGCTCGACGGGCTGCAGGCCGGAGCGGAAGGTGCGTGCGAAGGCGCCGTTGACGGCGCGCTCCAGCCCCTTCTCGATGCTTTCCAGGAAGCCCACGATTCACTCCGGTCGCACAGTTGCCTGTCTTGCGCGCCGGGGCGGGCCCGGCGTCTGTCTTCGTTGCATGCTAGCGGGCGGTCTCGGACCTTCGGCTCTGAAGGGCTGCCCGAATAGGAACTCCCAGGGGCTGCGTGTTATCGTCGTGAGGTTGGCGTTCGCAGGAACGACAGCACTGCGCGAGTGGCGGAATAGGCAGACGCGCACGGTTCAGGTCCGTGTGCCCGTGAGGGCGTGGGGGTTCAACTCCCCCCTCGCGCACCAAGGGTTACTTGCGGAACTATCGCGAGATAGTTGCAAAACCCAGTAAGACGAATCGGGCCCCCGAGAAATCGGGGGCCTGAAGTCATTTTCGGCCAGTCAGAGCCGGTGACGGCGGCCGGAGTTCCCGACCCGGCATCAAAAAAGGCGCTTCAACCGCCCGGTGTGATGATTTCGGGCAGGCTGAAGCGCCTGGTGTGACGGTGTTCGGTGAATGCGGGCCGGAGTGGCTCTATTTAAGAGGGCGTGCTTCCGGCGGGGCTAGGGGATCTAGTGGTTCGTCGAAGTGAAGCGCCCCGGGTTTCGTGGAGACTCGGTTAGTTGGGTGCGGCTGTTGCCGTGACCTTTTCTCGAGCGTAGCGGGCTGACGGATGGGCGGCCCAGTACGCGGTCTCGTACTCGACGGGCGGCACGAGCCCGATCTCGCCGTGCAGGCGGCGGTGGTTGTACCAGTCGACCCATTCGGCGGTCGCGATCTCCACGTCGCGGATCGAGGCCCAGCCGCCCTTGGGGCGCATCATGGGGTTGCGGATGCACTCGGCTTTGAACAGCGAGTTCAGCGCCTCTGCCATCGCGTTGTCATACGAATCTCGCCTTTGCTTCCGACCGAGGCGACGGCCTCCGCCTCCGCGAGCCGCTCGGTGTAGCGGATGGCCCGGTACTGGACTCCGCGGTCGCTGTGATGGACCAGCCCGGAGGTGTCCTGCCCGGCCCGGCGCCGCTCCCACAGGCCCATATCCAGGGCGTCCAGCGCGAGATCGGTGCGCATGCTCGTCGAGGTCTGCCAGCCGACCACGCGCCTCGAGTACACGTCGAGGATGAACGCGGCGTACACCCAGCCGGCATGCGTGCGGATGTACGTGAAGTCCGCGACCCACAACCGGTTCGGCGCGCCGGCGGCGAAGGCGCGCTTCACGAGGTCCTCGGGCCGCGGCGTCTCAGCGCCGGCAGCGATCGTCGTTCGCCGCGTCTTGTCGCGCCGCACCCCCTGCAGGCCCGCGGCGCGCATCAGCCGCTCCACCGTGCAGCGCGCCACCTGCGTGCCGCCCCGGTTCAGCGCCGCATGGAGCTTCCGGGCGCCGTACACGCCGAGGTTCGCGCGATGCGCGGCCGCGATCTCCTCGGCCAACTGCGCACATCCCTGACCGCCCGCGCCGATGGCGGGCGCGTCTTGGCGGCGTAATAGGTGCTCGGGGCGATCTGCACGCCAGCGTCCCGCAGAACACGGCAGATCGGCTCGACCCCGAACCGGTCCCGGTGGCCGTCGATGTACTCGACGGCCACCGCTACGGGCACCTGGGCTACTTGATCTTGCGGTCGAGCTCCGCCGCGGCGAAAAACGCCGACGCCGTCTTCAGGATCTCGTTCGCCCGCCGCAGCTCCCGGTTCTCCCGCTCCAGCTGCGCGATCCGCTGCGCATCGGCCGTGGTCACCCCGGGCGCCTCGCCCGCATCGACCTCCGCCTGCCGCACCCAGCCCCGCAGCGCCTCCGGGTTGATGCCGAGCTGGTCAGCGATCCGCTTGATCGCCCCGACCTTGCTCGCCGGGTCCCGCCTGGCCTCGACCGCCAGACGCGTCGCCCGCTCCTTCAACTCAACGCTGTACTTCCTCGGTGCTGCCATGACTCTCATCCTTCACAGGTTCAAGAGCCTCCACCGAACCCGGGGCGCTTCACCTCATCCGCGAAGACCTCGCTGCGCTCGCCCAACGTCGAGCCGGCCCGGAGTCCGGTGAGAGAGCTACGTACACGCCCACCTGAAGGCAGTGTCTGCGCTCACGCCTGAGGCCCGATCGCAGACAACTTGGCGCCAGGGACGGACGCGACTTGTCACCTCGCTGGGCGCCTGGTCTCTAGGAGGCCTTGGTTCCGTCCGCTGAGAATTCAGCTCGAGACAATCACGACGGACTTTCCTGCGGGAGGCGAATCCTGTCCGCGGATCATTGCTGGGACTTCGTCGAACTGCCAGACCGTGCGCACCTGCGGCGTGATCCTCCGCGCTGCGGCGAGGGCCTGCAGGCTTGACCACGCATCGTCGTCGGCCTCGCGCGAGAACCCGCCCGCGTAGACACCGATTGCTGTGTGGTTGCGCAGCAGCAAACGGAGGCTGTCAATGGGCACCGTCGAACCACTGGCGAGGCCTACGACAAGGATGCGGCCGTCGCGTTTGAGTGCGCTCATGGCCGTCGCCGCGGTTGTCCCACCGACCGGGTCGAAAACTACGTCGACCCCGCCGTCGGAGGCGCCGCGGACCGCGTCGATGAATTCGCCGCTGCGGGGGTCAACAGCGGCATCGGCCCCCGCCTCCAGGCAGAACTCGCGGCGTTCCGCACTGCTTGCGGCGGCTATGACCCGCATACCGAACGCCTTTCCGAGCTGTACCGCAGCAGAACCGGTGCTTCCAGCGGCACCCAGCACAAGCATCGACTCGCCCGCCGCGACGGACGAACGTTGAGCCAGCGCTGCCCAGGCTGTGCGGAACCCGATGGAAAATCCCGCTGACTCAGCATCTGAGAGTGCTACGGGAGCGAGCGTGCTCGACTGCTCGATGACGTAGGCGTACTCCGCATACCCGCCAAGACCCCGTGCGAATGCGGTGATCCCCATAACGCGGTCACCAATGGCGTACTTTGAGCCGTCGGCCACGGCGACGACCTCCCCAACGACTTCTTCACCCGGGATGAAACCAGGCTGATCGAAGCCAGGAAATTCGCCGCGCGCCATGAGCAGATCGGGCAGTCCCGCGCCTGCGGCGCGTACGCGCGCCAGGGCCGTGCCGGGTTCCGGATCGGGAAAGTCGGTGCGCTCCAGAACAAGTCCGTGGGCGTTGACGTCAAACGACCGAACTCGCCAGGCAAGGCCGCTACGCACGGCGGACTCCTGCGGACATCGTCAGGGCTGCGCGGGCCGTACCGAGCACTCGCACGCTCATCCCTGAACGGCGTTGACGGCGGCCAAGACGGCTGCAGCGACACGGTCGGGTCGTGAGACGGCAACGGCATGGGAGGCGCCGGCAACCTCGTCGACCCCCACAAAATGTGCGCGCTCGGCCTGAAAGCGGTGGACCTCGCCCGGGATGTTTCGGTCTCCGTCGCCGTACACGGACCACGAAGGCAGTTCCTGCCACGCGGCCCTTCTCGCAACGAGCGGTCCTTCAAGACCGACTGACGTGACTGGGCGCTGTTTCACCGCCATCAAGTGCGCTTCAGCGCTGGGGACGTCTTCGGCGAACTGATGGTGGAAGCGGGCAGGGTCGATGCGGAACTCGACCCCTCCGTCCGCCAGGGACGTCGGAAGCAGCGTCTCGCCGAGCGTACTTCCGGGGAACCTGCCCGCAAGTTCGGCGGGGCTTTCCCCGGGGAGCGGCACGAATCCGCCGACATAGACGAGCGCTGCGACGGACTCGGCAACTGCGGCCGCTTCGGTGATGACCATGCCGCCGTAGGAGTGACCGACGAGAACAATGCGGCCGTCGAGCGATCTCAGCAGGTCGACCAGCAACTCGCCATCCGTACGTGAACTGCGGAGCGGGTTCGCGAACGAAACGCAATCGACGTTCGCATCTGACAGCAGCCGCACCACACCGTCCCAGCTGGACGAGTCGGCGAAAGCGCCGTGCACCAGCACGGCAGTGACATCGTGAGCCATTTGATTCTCCTCAACTCGGGTGTAATCAGGCTCGCGGCAGAAAGGGCGTTCGCGATAGCGACGTGCGTCCGCATCCGGGGGCACTGATGATGCGGGCTATCCCCACAAACGAGACAAGGCGGACTGGAACGACGCCCTAGTGTTCAGTGACGTTCTCTTCAACCCATGAGCGAAGGTGCGCTAGGGGGGCGCCGGCGCTCACCCCGAGGGGCGTGAGAGCGTATTCGACCCGCGGCGGTACTTCGGCGAAGACCGTTCGCTCCACAAGACCTGCATCCTCGAGCCGCTTCATCGTCGCGGAGAGCACCTTCGAGCTCACACCCTGCAGCTCGCGTCGAAGTTCGCCGAATCGCTTCGGACCCGCGTCGAGGGCGCCGATAGCCAGTGTCGACCACTTGTTGGCGAGGAGATCGAGCATGTCGCGGCATGGGCATGCGGCCGCATACACGTCATTGCGAGTGCATGCGCTCACGGGCGTCTGCTCGGCGGTGCTCACACGGAAAGGTTACGCCCAGAGCGATCCGCAGCGCCGCGCCAGCGACAAGAAACCGCGCCAGCACTGGGCAAACGCCGGTGACTTAGTGGTTACTGGCGAAACAGAAGGGTAACCAAGGTGCCTTGCGGGTAACCGGCAGCCCCGGCGAACGCTTATGCGAATGGAAGACACGACACAGATGGCCGCCGTCATGCAAACGGCGGCCTTGCCAATTGAAGACGATTCAAGCCTGGTCGACGCATCGATTCCGGTGCCGATGCCCGGCCCGTTCGATGTGCTAGTCGAGGTACGCGCTGTCTCGGTGAACCCCGTGGACGTCAAGCTCCGCAGCGTCGACCCAGACGGACCTCGCGTTCTTGGCTTCGATGCAGCCGGGGTAGTGGTGAAGGTCGGCGAGCGAGTGACGCAGTTATCTACCGGTGACGAGGTCTACTACGCGGGAGCGATCGACCGGCCCGGCAGCAACGCGGCGCTGCAGGCCGTCGACGAGCGCATTGTCGCGAAGAAGCCGGTCTCGCTGTCTTTTGCCGCAGCGGCTGCTCTGCCCCTGACCTCGCTGACTGCCTGGGAGTGCCTGTTCGACAAGCTCCGACTCGATAGCGGACGGACAGGCACGCTGCTGATTATTGGCGGTGCCGGGGGAGTCGGCTCGATGGCCATTCAACTCGCGAAGGCCCTCCTGCCGGGCGTTCGAGTCGTTGCCACGGCCTCTCGAGCCGAAAGCGAAGAGTGGGTGCGCCACCTCGGCGCCGACGAAATCATCAACCACAGCGGAGACATCGTGCAGCAGCTCTCGGATGCCGCCCCTGACGGAGTCGATTGGATCTTGACCACGAACTCCGTTGGCCAGATCCCCGTCTACGAGAGAGTTCTCAAGCCGTTCGGGGAGATCGTCGCGATCGACGACCCTGCGACGGTAGACGTGACGCCCCTGAAATCGAAGGCGATCTCGTGGCACTGGGCGTTCATGTTTGCCCGGTCCCTGCACCAATCGTCGGACATGCACAGGCAGCACGAGATCCTCGCCGAAGTCGCGCGGCTCGTCGACAGCGGCAAAGTGCGCACGACCGCGATGCAGACGCTTGCGCCGATCGACGCGGCGACGCTGCGTGAGGCGCACGCGCTTGTCGAAGGCGGCCGGGTGATCGGGAAGGTTGTGTTGGACCGAGCAGAACAGCTCTGAGCAGCGCATCAGGGTCGGCGCCGCGCGATGCGAAGTCTCGCACGGCGCCGACCCCGTCGTGTCTGTCGGGACTAAGACTTGATTGGGCTCCGGTTCTCCGCGCTGACCATCCATGCCAGTTGCTCCAGACGGTCAATGACGCTGTGGAGGATGTCAGCGGTCGATGGGTCCTCGGAATCGACTGCATCGTGCACGTCTCGGATGGTTCCGACTGCGCTCTCGAGCCGTTCGGCAACCAGGTCGACCACGTCCGCCGAAGCCACTTCGCCTGCAGGAAACACCGGCAGTCCGGATGTCGCCGCCACACTGTGGGCTCGACCGTCGGGTGAGACATGGAGGGCGCGCATACGCTCAGCGATGTCGTCGGAGAACTCACGCGCGGCATCCGCCACCTCATCGAGCTGAAGATGGAGGTCACGGAAGTTTCGGCCGACTATGTTCCAGTGCGCCTGCTTGGCCTGCAGATTCAAGTCGATGAGATCCACCAGAATGCGTTGCAGGTTTTCGTGCAACTGGGCGGAAGCGTGCATTTTCGGGTGCCTTCGTTTCGGGCGGTCAAAGCGGACCGCTAGGTGGGGAGGAGAACAAAGAGTTGCTAGCCGGAGGCAGTGCTACTGAGCCGACGGTGCCCGGTAGCGCTATAGCGTGTGGGCGCGGTTCATGCGGTCGGCGTGTGCGGCAGTTCGCAGCGCATGCGGCACGGAATGGACGGGTCATGATGCAGCTTCCCGGTACGAGAGCGCCGACGCAGCGCGATGCCGAGACCCGCGGCAACGATTGAGCCCGCGATGGGGCCGGCGGCGTATATCCAGCCCGCGCCTATCGCTCCGAGAAGCGCATCTGGAGCGAGTCCACGCACCGGGTTGAAGCCGGCCCCACTGAGCCGCGCACACGAGAGAATCGCGCCCGTCAGCATTGCGGCCGCGGCAGGCGCTGCCCAGCGCGCGGTGCGGGCAGTGCTCAACAGCAGGTACACAGCAAGCAGTTGTGCGCAAGTCGCCGTGAACTCGATGAGCAGCGGGAGCCAGACGCGGCCAGGCGGCGGCGCGATGGCTGCCCATCGCACTGCCGGCCCGGGAACCTCAGGTCCCCATACTCGTCCAGCAGCGAAGCCCAGGGCGCCCCCGGCACATTGGGACAGGAGATATCCCGCCAGGTCCGCGGCGCCGGCAATCCCTTGGCACCACAGACCTATCGTGACCACCGGATTGAGATGCGCGCCAGACCGTCTCCCCAAAGGGCTCAGCGCGATGATTACCACGACCAGGCCTGACACAACGGCCAGAAGTGCGATGCGGAAAGCCGGTCCGGTGGTCGGGCTGTGCGCCACACTGAACGTCCATGCGCTCACCACTGCGAACATCAAGACGAGCGTTCCGACAAATTCCGACATCCACTCGGCCCAGTGCCAGCCGTCTTGGGCGGGCCTTGGCGCGCTATCGGCCCACTGATTCAGGCCCGTCAGCGATGGCATGCCGCTCCGCGTTCAGACCTCATGCAGAGAGAATTCCCGCCTGTCGCATGAATGTGAGGTTGTCTTCCAAGTGCCAGTCCTCGATGATGCGATCGACGCCGACGTGCTGGATGTCGAACGCGATGAAATCGATCGTTTGCCCTGTGCCTTCGACGGCGCCGAAAGTGCCGTCGAAGGCGCCCGTAAACCGCAGGCGCGCCGTCAGCTTGTCACCGACGATCAGAAGATCCTCGAGTGCGCAGCGGAGATTCGGTACTGCCTTTCGGAAGCCGTGTGACGCCCAGGCCTGTCCGTCTCGCCCGGCGGGGCGACCCTCAGGAAGCGTGTTGTCCACCGCAAAAGGCTCAACCGCGCGATCCAGATAGGACCGGTCGCCGGTGTTCCAGAAGGTGTACAGAAGCTGCGCAATCTCCACCATGTGGCGCGCGCGCTCTGGTGCCAGCCCGCCATCCACCGTTATCGAATGCGGAATGACGAGCCCCTCCTCGCGGGAGAGTAGATGTCCATAATTCCCGGAATTTGCGTCTGATGATGCGGTCACTGCTTCAGCGTTCCGGATCCACGACACGTGCACCCCACGTACCCGGACGTGTAGGGCTTGATTGCGGCGCAACCAACATTCGAGACCGCGTTAGCGGCTCTGCTCACGCAGAAGGGCTAGAACAGCACGCACCCGCGCATGATGAAGAGGACCGCGCTCAAGCTGCAGCTTGTCGAAGATCCTGGTGACGTTACGCTCCACCGCTGGTACGGAGATCACCAGTTGTTCCGCGATGCCGATGTTGCTGTTGCCTTGCGCCATGAGTTCGAGGACCTCGCGTTCGCGCCGCGTCAAAGCCGCAAGTTCTGACGGTTGCGCGACGGCCCGCACCCGGTCAACTGCTACGCCGCCTGCGGCAACAAGACGCACGAGCGTGGCGAGCCGGCGCCGCTGGACTGCCAGATCCCGGTCAATCAGGCCGACGCTGGCCCCAGCGGCTATGACAGTGGATGTCACTGTTTGCCGAGACGTGCCCACGACGACGAGGCCGCAGTCCGCGCGCGCCTGCCGATAAGCGAATACCGCGTCGATCGCGTCCCGATCAAACGGGTCTGGCATCTCTCCGTCAATCACGGCGACATCGGGGCGCATCGCGCCCAAGTCCTCCCTCAGTGCGCTTACCCCTCGGGTCGACACGGTCACGGCAACGCCGTCAAACTCGAGCAAACGCGCCAAGCCTTGTGCGGCGACGCCGTCCGAGGAGACGACCATCGCCGATAGACCGTCAGTGCTGACGAGGTCGTGCGAGTACGACGTAGTGCGTCGTACGGGCGCTGCTTGAAGGGTCAAGAGTCATCCCTCCTTCGGTCACGGGCCGGTTCGAAAGTCGGCCCGAACCCGTCACAAGTCCCATGCATAGTGCCGGACCGCGTCTTCGTCCCATTCGATCCCGATGCCAGGTACGTCGCGCGCCGTGAGCTGACCGTTTTCCGGTTTGGTGGGTGTCTGGAGGATCGGCGATGCCCAATCGACCCATTCCAGCCAATGTGCGGTCGGGGTCACGCGCAACAAGTGCGCGCTGATCTCGGGATACAGGTGGTTGGAGTACTGGATACCGGAGGCTCCAGCAAGGCCAGCGGTGCGCAGCCACCCTGTAACGCCACCGATCCGCATCAGATCACCCATTGCGTAGTGCACGGCCCCAGCGGCGAGGAAAGTGAACAGGTCGCGGTCGCCGTAGTGGTTCTCACCCATCTGCAGCGGCGTCCGCACGCGCCTGGCGAGTTCGCCATAGCCTCGGACATCGCTGTAATCGAGTGGCTCCTCGAACCAGTACAGCCCTTCGTCGTCGAGGTCATGGCATCGCCGGACGGCGTCCCCGAACCCGAGGGCCTGGTTGAAGTCGACCATGAGGTCGATGCGATCACCGATCGCGCTGCGCACAGCGGAAATCGCTGCGAGATCGTCCCGGACGTGTTCGTAGCCGAGACGCAGCTTCAGCGCGCGAAACCCGCCTTCAGTGATGAGCTCTGCCGCCTCGTCTCCAAGCGTCGACGGATCGTGCCTCCAGAGACCATTGGAGTTGTACGCGCGCACGGGTCCGATGCTGCCGCCCAGGAGTACGGCCAGTGGGAGGCCCGCGGACTTGGCAAGCGCATCCCATAACGCCATGTCGAGTCCGGAGGCGGCGATGCGAGCGATGCCGCTCTTACCCACCACATCGACCTTGTGCATGCCGCCGTCGAAGGCATCCATGGGTGCGATGACGGTGCCTTTGAGCTGCTCACTGAGGTCGTTGAGCTCGGCGAGCACGGACGGCACGGCCGACGACCGGTATGGCGAGATGTACGCGTGACCAACGATGCCGTCAGCGGTTCTGACGTCGATGAGCACGAGCGGCCATTTATCGAAGCGACCGATCGCGGCAACGACTGGCCGGCGAAGCGGCACGGTGACGGCGCGGGCGACCACGGATTCAAGGCGGAGTTGTGGGGATTGAGGCATTTGAGCGGTTCTCCGATCTGAAGCGTGTCGGGTGCGTGCGGCCTATTCGACCGGGAGCACAACCTTGCCGATGGTCGAGGAGGTCTCGACCTGGCGGTGTGCCTCACGGAGTGTCTCCGCTGAGAGCGGGCCCAGGGTCACGGTCGCAGTGGAGCGGAGGATCCCTTGATCGACCATCGCTGCCGCCGACTCGAGGAGGACGTGCTGATAGTCATCGTGAGGCGCGTAGATCGGGCGGGAGAACATGAGCTCCCAGTGCCATGCGATGCTTTTCATCTTCAGCGGACCGATGTCTCCGACGGAGTCGATGGCTACCACGTGCCCCCCGACGCGCAGGAGCTTTGCGTACTCCCGAACGTTGCTCTTGGAGTACGGGGAGAAGACGTAGTCGGCGCCGCCCGGGACGAGCTTGAGGACCTGGTCGGCCAGGCCCTTGTGATGGTCGACGACGAGGTCAGCTCCCATGGAGGTTGCCCACCGGGCGGAGTCGTCTCGAGACGCTGTGGCGATGACCTGGAGTCGAGTGCGCGCCTTGGCAAGCTGCGTGATCATCGAACCGACGCCACCGGCGGCTCCGACGGCGACCAACGTGCCTTCGCTGGATTCGGTGAGCGCCAGGTGGTCAAACAGGGCTTCCCAGGCGGTGATTGTCGTCAGAGGAAGTGCGGCCGCATCGGTCATGCTCAAGGACGTCGGCTTGTGTCCAACAATGTGCTCGTCAACGAGCTGGAACTCTGCATTGCTGCCGGCCCGGCGCATGTTGCCTGCGTAGTAGACCTCGTCGCCGGGGCGGAACCTGCTGACGTTTTCGCCGACTTCCTCGACGATGCCGGCTGCGTCGAATCCGAGAATCGTTCCGCCCTGTTGGGGGGCCCTGTTCGCACGCATCTGGACATCGGCAGGGTTGACTGAAACCGCCTTCACGCGCACGAGAAGATCGCTGCCCTTCGGCTTCGGTCGGGGGACGTCCACCTCGATGAAGCAATTCGGATCGTCAGTGGGGAGGTTCTTGGTGAAGACCACAGCGCGCATGCTGATCGTTGTCCTTTCTTAGCCGTCGTACTGGGCGGAGATGAGGCCCGCGTTGTAGTCGGTCGCGAATACGACCGCTTCCGGGGTGACGTAGATGTCTGCCGTTTGCACGACTCGAGGCCGGTTCGGCCGCGGGTCGACGAGTTTGGCAGGGGCTGCCGGAACCAGGGCTCCGACCGGCGCCGGAGCCTGAGCGTCCCTGATGTCGAACGCTCGAACGCCAGCGTTCTGGTAAGTCGCGAAGATGAGGTCCTCGGACTCGAAGCTGCCGGGTCGGTTCTCGTGGAGGTTGTGCGGTCCGAAGTGGCCGCCTTTGCGGGCGTATTCAGAGTCGTCCGGAGTGGGGAACCGTGCGATGCAGGCTGGGTTGCCCATGTCTTGAATGTCGAAGATCCAGATGTACTTCAGGCCGTCTTCGAGTTCGTCTGCGGTGGCTTCGTCTGCCACGACGAGCAGGTTTCTGCCGGGTAGTGGCAGCGCGGTGTGTGTGCCGCCGCCGTATGGCGGCGACCAGTTGCGATGTGCGAGCAGCCGCGGCTGCGTCCGGTCGGCGACGTCGAGAATCGTCAGGCCGCCGTCCCTCCAGGCGGCAAACGCAGTGTCGCCGGAGACGATGGCGTGGTGGAGGGCGTACCGCCAGCGGTCGGAGTCCCAATCGGGGCGTTCACCGGCGGACTGGTGCATGCCGGGCAACCACCATTGGCCGCTCCAGGTCGGCTTCGTGGGCTCGGCGAGATCGATGACACGGAGGATGTAGTCAGCGAATCCATCAGCGAGCACAGACGCGTATGCGTAGCGTCCTCCCGTATACCAGAGTCGATGCACGCCGACGCCGTCTACGGGAAGGAATGCGATCTGACGCGGTCGCGCAGGCACGCTGATGTCGTAGATGGCAACACCCGCAGACCAGTCGCGTTGCGCACTCGATACGCGATTGCCGACCGAGCCGCGATAGTAGTTCGACTCGTTGTTGAACTCTTTCCACAGGTCTTTCGCGTGAATGACGAGCAGCAAGTCGTCCGCGGCCTGTAAGTGAATATTCCACGTTCCAGGGGGCGCCGGCACGTACCGCACGGGCGTCATGTCGCGGGGATCGCGGGCGTCGACGACCGAGAAGCCGGCTGAAAACAAGTGACCAACGTAGACCCAGCCTCGCCAGTACTGGAGCTGCATTGCATCCGGCCGGCCGCCCTGGTCGCTGTGCCCGAGAGGAGTGAAACGGTCTGACAGCTCAACGGATGGCGCCTCAACCGAGTTGACAGTTGTCACTGCCTTTGCACCTCCTCCCGCTGACGCCGCCCGTTTGGCGGCACGCACTTTCGAGAAAGCCTCGCCATTCTCCAGCAGCGCCTGCTACCGACAAGCGTCTGCATCTCGGCGCGGTCGCGAGTCGTCTCGCGCTGCAGTCGAACGTGCGATGCGGCCACGACAACGTATTCGGCAACCTGTCTGCCGGGCGGCAATCCGCCGGCCCGCTCTCAAGCCAAGGAGTCCCCTTATGTCGAATATCACGCTGGATGCCGCGACCTCGATCGTCGACGCGGCCGTGGCTTACGCCGCTCAGATCGGTGTCCCGTCAACTGTCACGGTCCTGGACACCGGTGCGCGTCTGGTCGCAAGCAAGCGAATGGACGGCGCCCCGCTCGTCTCGGTCGACTCGAGCTTCGCCAAGGCCCGCACCGCCGTCTTCTTCAAGGCTCCGACTGAGGCGCTGGTCGGCGCCATCCAGCCCGGCGCGCCCCTCTACACGCTCGGGGATGCCACCTCCGAGCAGCTGACCTTCCTCGCCGGCGGCGTCCCGATCTTCGTCGGAGATGAGCTCGTCGGCGCCATCGGCTCCGGCGGTGGAACTCCCGAGCAGGACCAGGAGATCGCACTGGCCGCCGTCAGCACCTTCTCGCGGGCGTCCTAATGACCAGCGTCGCGGACCACTTCGTGGCGACTCTGCGAGCCAGCGGGGTCAAACGCGTCTACGGGCTACCCGGAGACTCCTTGAACGGCTTCACGGATGCGCTGCGGCGCGACGGATCCATCGACTGGATCCACGTGCGCCACGAAGAGGCCGCGGCGTTCGCCGCAGCTGCAGACGCCGGGCTGAGCGAAGAGCTTGCGGTATGCGTCGGCAGCTGCGGTCCCGGGAACACCCATCTCGTTAACGGTCTCTATGACGCTCAGCGCAGTCGGGTTCCCGTGCTCGCGATCGCGGCACAGATCCCGGGAAGCGAGATCGGATCCGAATACTTCCAGGAGACTCACCCTCAGGTCGTATTCGGCGAGTGCAGTGTGTACGCCGAGCTCATCTCCAGCGCAGAGAACGCGCCGCGCATCCTTGAGATCGCCATGCGAACCGCGATCGAGGAGCGCGGAGTGGCAGTCGTCATCGTCCCGGGCGAGGTGTTCCTCGCCACGATGTCGAAAATCGCAGCGCGGGAGGTGCGCAAGTCCCCGTCCGCTTGCCTGCCGCAGGCTGCGGCCCTGCGCGACGCAGCCGATATCCTCAACAACGCCTCTCGCGTGACCATTCTCGCGGGGGCAGGCTGCCGGGGAGCGCATGACCAGGTCGTCGCGCTCGCGGACACGCTCGGGGCTCCTGTCGTGCACGCCCTGCGCGGCAAGGAGTGGGTCGAATACGACAACCCGTTCGACGTCGGCATGACGGGACTGCTGGGCTTCGCCTCCGGCTACAAAGCCATCGCCGAATGTGACGCGTTGCTCATGCTCGGGACCGACTTCCCGTATCGGCAGTTCTATCCCGAGTCGGCCAAGATCATCCAGCTCGACATTCAGGGCTCCCATATCGGCCGGCGCGCCAACGTCGATCTGGGGCTTGTCGGGACAGTCATCGATACCGTTCCTGCGCTGCTCGAGCTGCTTGAGCGCAAGCAGGACCGCCAGCACCTCGACCACGCCGTGCGCCACTATCAGCGCACCCGATCCGGCCTGGACTCTCTCGCGTCGCCCGATCGCGACCGGACCCCGATGCATCCGCAATCAGTTGCGGCACGTATCGACGAATTAGCCGACGCTGACACGATCTTCACCTGCGACACAGGGTCGCCCGTGATGTGGGCTGCGCGCTATCTGACGATGAACGGGCAGAGGCGGCTGCTCGGCTCCTTCAACCACGGCACGATGGCCAACGCGCTCTCTCACGCCATCGGTGCACAAGCGTCCCATCCAGAACGGCAGGTCATCGCCCTTGCAGGTGACGGCGGCTTGACCATGCTGTTCGGCGAGCTGATCACAGCGATTCAAAACAAGCTGCCGGTCAAGATCGTCGTCTTCAACAACGGGTCTCTGAACTTTGTCGAGCTGGAGATGAAGGCGGCCGGAATCGTCAACTGGGCGACCAAATTGGAGAATCCGGTCTTCGCCGACGTGGCGAACGCGCTCGGCATGTTCGCCGTCCGAGCGGAGCGGCCGAGCGAACTCGACGAGGCGATCACCGCAGCCCTCGACCACGACGGGCCTGCTCTGATCGAAGTGATCACAGCGCGGCAGGAGATGTCCGTTCCGCCTGCCGTCTCGCTCGAGCAGGCCAAGGGATTCGCGCTCTACTCGATCCGCACGATCCTTTCAGGCCAGGGCGACGAACTGCTCGACCTGGTGACCACGAATGTTGCGCGCCGCATCCTCGCATAGAGACGCGCGAACAACCACCCCGCTATTCCGACACTTCCGGAAAAGAGAAGATCATGACTGCTCACAGCTCTTCACCCACGCCGCTCGGCTCCTGGGTCGCGCCCGATTACGAAGTCGTCGCCGAGCTCGCCGATTTCATGCCCACAGGGGTGACCGTCTCCGATACTGGCCGCGTCTTCGTCTCGTTCCCCCGCTGGGGAGATGACGTGCCGTACACCGTCGCCGAGATTGTGGACGGCACGGCAGTTCCGTACCCGAACGCCGACGTGAACGCATGGTCGCCGGCGACTGCTGGAGACCACCTCGTGTGCGTGCAAAGCGTCGTCGTCGACCCGGCAGGGGACCTGTGGTTGCTCGACACCGGCAGCTTGTCTTTCGGCCCGTTCGTCGAAAACGGGCCGAAGCTGGTCCAGGTCGACCTGTCCACGAATGAAATCGTGCGCATCATTCCAGTGACGGGCGGGGCCGTCACCGGTACGACCTATCTCAACGATGTGCGCTTCGACCTCTCGCGAGGCGGTGCGGGCTACGCGTACATCACCGACTCGCAGCCTGTCGGCGCTCTCATCATCGTGGACTTGGAGACGGGAGAGTCGTGGTCGAAGCTGCGCGGACACGTCTCAACTCGCGCGGAGGACGGCTTCCGGGCCATCGTTCAGGGCGTTGTCCGAGAGGGCTACGAAGTGGGCGCCGACGGCATCGCGATCAGCGCGGACGGCTCGCGACTGTACTTCTGCCCGCTCTCAAGCCGCCGTCTCTACTCAGTCGCCACCGACGTGCTCATCGACCGGCGCTCGACCGAGGAGGAAGTCGTGTCGACCCTTGTCCGCCACGGCGACAAGGGTGCTTCGGACGGAATGGAGTCGGACCAGGAAGGAAGCGTGTACGCAACCGCGTACGAGCACAGCGCCGTCATGAAACTTGCCGCAGACGGCACCTGGAGCACCGTGCTGCACGGGCCGAAGATGCTCTGGCCGGACACGCTTTCTCTGGCTTCCGACGGATATCTGTATGTCAGCGTCAACCAGCTGCCGCGCAGCCCGCTGTTCAACGGCGGGGTCGACGACCGGATCGCACCGTACCTCATCCTTCGTGTCCCGGTTCCGGACAGCACGCCTATTCGCCTCGCCCGCCGTGAGCGCTAGCAGCGGACGACCGATGCCCACGCGATACCGAGTCGGCGTGCTCACATTCGCCGGGGCGGCCGGATTCGAGGCGCTCGTGATGCGGGAGGCATTCCGTATCGCAAACAGGGCCGGCGCTCCCTACGAAGTGAGCATCATGTCCGCGGATGGGACATTAGGTGACGACCGCGGTGAGCCAGTCGCACAGGTTCGCAGTGGCTCGTTCGGTGGCGTGGTGGAGACGTTGATCGTGCCCGGCCCCGAGGACCCGGCCGGCTCCTGCGAGGTCTCGCCGGAGGTAGCGGACACGGTTCGATCATTGTGCGCGCGGGCACGCAGGGTTGTCGCGCTTGGCAGCGGTGCCTTCGTTCTGGCTCAGGCGGGCGTCCTCAGCGGTCGCAAGGCGACCACGCATTGGCGACACGTCGCTGCGCTGGCTGGCCGCTACCCCGACGTCGCGGTCCAACCTTTCGGCGACGTTGTCATCGACCGCGATATCTACACGACCGCATCCCCAGCTGCCGTGATCGACGCTGCCGTGCGCATCCTGGAGGAGGACCTGGGGCGTGAGCTGGCCGCAATCGTCGCCGGCGACTTCGTTGGCACGAGCCGCGGTGACGGGTATGCCGCGTTTCTTGCCGCAACAGCGGGGCCAGGAGGAGCCGGTTCACCTCTGAGTCGGCTGGCACTGTCATGCATCCTCACGAACCCCGCCGGAATCAGGAACACCAAGGACCTGGCTGCAGCCGTCGGTGTCAGCACGCGGCATCTCAGCCGCGCTATGAGGGACGCGGTCGGGGCCACACCTCGGGAGTACCTCGAAAGGGTCCGCGTCGACCTTGCACAACGTTTCCTACGCGACGGGTACACCGTGACGGACACGGCGATTCGCTGTGGCTTCGGGTCAACGGAGTCGCTGCGACGCGCCTTCAATGCGGCCGTAGGCATGCCCGCCGCGCAATACCAGCGCGAGTCGCGCGGCGCCTTAGGGCGCATTGACGATCACGCCGCCTATGCGGCCGCCTCATGAGCCGATTCAACGCGACGAACAGTCGGCGGCCCGAGAAGTCTGCTCGACTCTATGGAGGCGCGGCGTGAATCAGAATTCAGGACGGCCGTCGGTCGCGGTTCTTGGTGTGGGCGCGATCGGCACCGCGCTCGCCGACGCGGTGTCTCAGACTTCCGACGTCGTGCTCTGTCGGCGCTCAGGCACAACGCCGATGTGGCTTCGGTATCGCAATCAGCAGCACATTGTCGACGCGACAACGGTGAATGATCCGCGGGCCGCGAACCCGGCGGACTGGGTGATCGTCTCCACGAAAGCCGTTGATGTCGGTGCACTCGGCCCTTGGTTCAGCCGCCTCATCGGCCCCGTGACGCGCGTTGTAGTCGCGCAGAACGGCATCGACCACGCCGCCCGTGTGCGCGAGTGGATCGAGGAGGAGCGCGTCCTTCCGGCGACCGTGTACGTCGCAGCGGAGCGGCTTGGGCCAGATCTCGTGGAAGTTCACGATTGGGGAAGCGTGACGTTACCCGCGGGCCAGGCGGCTGCCGAATTTCGCAGCCTGATGGGCCCGCGGATTCCCATCACCCTGGACGAGCACTTTGAACTCGGCGCGTGGCGAAAGCTCATCATGAACGCCGCGGTGAACACGATCACCGCAATCACCGATCAGACTTCCGGTGTGATGCGCTCGGAAGGCATCGCGCCGGTCGTCGACCAGATGCTTGCGGAAGGAATCACCATCGCCAACGCAAGCGGCGTCACGTTCGCACCAAATGAACTCACGCGGATGACCGAACGAATCGCAAAACTGCCCGCCGGGCATCCGTCATCGATGCAGCTCGACGTGCGCGCAGGGCGCCGCACCGAAGCCGACTTCCTTACGGGCGCGCTGCTGAGCCACGCTAGCGCCACAGGCGTCGCGTCCCCAACGATCCGCACGGCGCATGCGCTGCTGACGTCGCTGCGCCCCCGTGTCCCCGCCGTTCACCGCCCAGAAGATCAGAGGTCCTAGATGTCCGTTTCCCCGGTCACGGCCAGCGAATCTGTTGCTGCGCCTGCTGCTTCGCAGCGCCCCCGTGTCCCGCTGAACACTCTCGGTATCAGCTTCGGACTGTCTGGACTCGCGGGGACATGGAGTGCGGCCCAGGCGCTCCTGCACGCGCCGAGCGCCGTTGAAGATGTGCTGTGGATCATCGCGGCGCTGATCTGGGTGCTTACCCTCGTACGCTACGGAGCCGGATCCACGTGGCGCCAAGTCGGTGAGGACCTGCGGCATCCCGTGCTCGGTCCGTTTGCGGCGCTGGCTCCCACAGCGGGGTCGCTGTTCGGTGCGCGCCTAGCCGATGAACTGCCGGTCGCTGGCGAGGTCGTCGTCTGGTGCATGTTGGCAGCGTGGGCCGCCTTTGGGTCGTGGTTCATCTCGCAGCTGCTTACCGTGCCCCGCTCCTCCGCGACGCTTCACGGCGGCTACTTTCTGCCGACCGTCGCCGCATCGCTCATCGCTGCACAGTCAGCTGCCTACACAGGTCATCTGGTTCTCGCGATGGTCCTGCTGGCGCCGGGACTGCTTTTTTGGATGCTCCTCGGCGGAATGCTCGTAGTTCGATTGGCAACTGGCCCCGAGCTGCCGACGCCGTTGCTGCCCACCCTCGCGATTTTCTCCGCACCGCCCGCTGTGGCCGGAAACGCATGGTGGGTTATCGCCGGGCCGCATGAGAACTCGGCACACCTGCTGCTGCTCGGAACGATGGCAGCATTGTTGCTTCCTCATGTGTTCTTGATTCGTCGATACCTGCGCGGGCCCTTCACCCTCGGTTATTGGGCACTGACCTTCACGACGGCGGCCAGCGGCACCTATGGCGTGCGGTTGCTATCGCTCGTTGGAGGAGCGACCGGGACCACACTGGGGTGGCTGTGCGTTGGAGTCGCGACAGTCATCATCGGCGCCATCGCCGTGCGATCGCTGCAGTTGGTGCTGCGCCGCAAGCGCTAGTGAGCGGCTCACCGCCGCAGCGACGGTCTGACACGATGAGATCCGTGGCCTCGTCCGAACGCACTATGTGGTCGCGCAGCGTGGCGGCCCAGTTGGCGCGATTTGCGAGTACCGAAGCGGCCAGCTCGGTGGTACTGGTGGGCGCAATCGTCATAGCGCTGCTGTGGACAAATCTGGGGCCCGCCAGCTACTCCGCGGTTTGGGACACACCCGTTGGCGTTCGCGTGGGCGCCAGTCACTTCGATCTGACGCTTCACGCGTGGGTGACTCAGGGTCTGATGACTCTGTTTTTCGTCGTGGTCGGCCTCGAGGCGCGTCGTGAGTTCGACCTCGGAACTCTGCGCGACCGCCGGCAGCTGGTTGTGCCATTCACGGCGGGTCTCGCCGGGATGGCGCTGCCGATTGCCCTGTTTCTCCTCATCAATCTCCATTCGGGCGGCGCACATGGCTGGGGCGCCGCGATGTCCACAGACACCGCGCTTGCTCTCGGCTTGCTCGCCGCCGTGAGCAGGCGTCTTCCCGAGCGGGTGCGCACTTTCCTCGTGACGGTTTTCATCGTTGATGACCTGGTTGCGTTGGTGGTCATCGCCTGCGTCTACAGCGTGGATGTGCAGTTGCTGCAGCTCGCCGCAGGAGCAGCGTGTTTCGCGGCCTTCGCGCTGCTGATGAGGTGGGCCCGGGTGCCGGGGTTTGCACTGCTCATCGTCGCCACCGCCGCTTGGGCGCTCGTATGGACGTCTGGCGTCGACCCGATTGTGGTCGGCCTCGCGATCGGACTCGTTGCGCCGGCCTACACGCCGGACCGGGCCCGACTCGAGCATGCGAGCGGCATCTTCCGCAGCTTCCGTGAGCAGCCGACTTCCCGCCTGGCACGGATGGCGGCTGCGTCACTTGTCGGCACGACGTCGCCAAATGAGCGCCTGCAAACACGTCTGCACCCATGGGCCAGCTTCGTGATCGTGCCGCTGTTCGCGTTGGCCAACGCCGGCGTTCGCATCGACGTTGGTTTCATCAAGGATGCGGTCGCATCGCCCATCGTGATCGGTATCGTCGTCGCGTATGTCGTAGGGAAGCCTGTGGCTGTCATTGGTTCCACGGCGGTGCTGAGCCGCTTGTCTCGCGGTCGACTGCGGGCTCCCGTCGGGTGGGCGGCCGTCGCGGGTAGCGGCACGATCGCCGGTGTCGGATTCACGGTTGCGGTTCTCGTCGCAAGCCTGGCCTTTCACGGAGCGCTGCTTGACGAAGCTAAGGCGGCGTTGCTCGCAGCGACCGCACTTTCGACCGGCGTGACCTGGCTAGTGGTCCGCGCGACCTCGCGACTACCTGACCGCGTGCGCGCTCGAGCGATCCTCGGCGATGCCCGGGACGGCGTCGATTTGATTCCCCCGGTCGATGCGCGGCGTGACCACGTTCGTGGTTCGGAGGACGCAGCCGTCACAGTCGTGGAGTACGGGGACTTCGAGTGCCCTCACTGTGGGCGGGCCGAGCGTTCGGTACGTGACCTCACCGCAGCCGAGGATGTGCGCTTCGTATGGCGGCACCTGCCACTGACCGAAGTACATCCGCATGCCGAGCTAGCGGCCGTCGCATCCGAATTTGCCGCGCGTCGTGGCCTGTTTTGGGAGATGCATGACCTCCTCTTGAGCAACCAGCAGGCGCTTACGATGCGGGACCTGATCGGATACGCAGGGCGCCTGGGCCTTGACCAGGAAGCGTTCGCCGACGCCATACGCGGCGGCACGGATCGCGAACGAGTCGAAGATGACGTGGTCAGTGCGGACCTGAGCGGCGCCGCCGGCACCCCCACGTTCTTCATCAACGGGCAACGCCACTACGGCGCCTATGATGCCGAGAGTCTCAGGGAGGCGGTGCGCGTGGCCCGGGACCAGATCCTGGCGACACCGGGTACGGCCTAACTGCTGTTGCTGTGAGACGGGCGGCGTTGGAGCCGAAGAGCACTCAGTGGGGAAGGCCCCACAACGCGTCCACGGTTTTGTTGAGTGGTCGCCATTTCAACTGGCCTCGTCCGGTGGGAGTTTTGTGGCAACGCTACGCGTCCCACATTCACCCGAAAGGAGCCCCATCATGGCTAACCACGTCTTGGAGCCGGAAGCGCAGGATTTCGCTGACGCGACCGCAACACCGCCGTTCCTCTACGAGATCGGACCTGAAGCAGCCCGCAAGGTTCTGGACGACGTCCAGGCCGCGCCGATCGAGAAGGTTGCAGTCGCTGAGGATAAGTGGGTCACGGTGCCCGCCGAGGTCGGCGATGTGCAGGTCCGGATCATCAGGCCCAAGGATGCGACTGGCCCGCTGCCGGTGATCCTGTACATGCACGGTGGCGGCTGGATCCTCGGCAACTCCGGCACCCATGACCGGCTCATCCGCGAGCTCGCCGACGGCGCGAAGGCAGCCCTCGCCTTCGTCGAGTACGACCGTTCGCCGGAAGCTCGCTACCCGGTCGCCATTGAGCAGGGGTACGCCACCGCCAAGTGGCTGTCTGCCAATGCCGAGGCCGAAGGGCTGGATATCGCTCGGCTGGTCGTCGCCGGTGATTCTGTAGGCGGCAACATGACCGCGGCGCTTGCCATCATGGCGAAGCAACGCGGAGACGTGAAGTTCATCCACCAGCTCCTGTTCTACCCGGTCACTGACGCTGCCCAGGACACCGCGAGCTACCGCGAATTCGCGGATGGGCCGTTCCTGACGGCCAAGGCGATGGCCTGGTTCTGGGATGCGTACATCCCCGACAACGGTCCGCAGCGGGACGAGATCACCGCGTCGCCCCTGCGCGCGTCGCTCGAAGACCTTCAGGGTCTGCCGCCCGCCTTCGTGATCGTCGATCAGAACGACGTGCTCCGGGACGAGGGCGAGGCGTACGCTGCCAAGCTCACCCAGGCCGGCGTGCCGACTCTCAGCGTCCGGTACAACGGGATCATCCACGACTTCATGATGCTCAACCCGTTGCGCTCGAGCGACGCGTCCACCGGCGCGGTAGAGCAGGCGATCCACGTGCTGAAGAAGGCGTTCGCCTAGACCAGACTCGCACTGCAGCGGCTCGGAGGCGTTCGCCTCCGGGCCGCCGTCGTGTCAGCACGAGCGGTCGCCGCGCCATCGCGTCGGCACTCCGCTCGCCGCACGTATCACCAACGGATCCACGGGCGCAAGGGCTTTCTGCGCATCCGCATTATTATGCGAATGCGGCTCGCTTCGGCCGCCACAACCCGAAGGAGCAACTGTGCCCACCCGTCTCGCCAACGACCTGGTCGGACGCGACGCGGAACTGGCAATGATGGAGAAACCCCCGCCACTGCCCGGCGGCGTCTACTTATACGGGCCAGCCGGGATTGGCAAGACTGCGCTTCTCGAAGCAGCCGCTTCGAAGGCTGCTGCGGGCGACGCCACGACCCTCGTCTTGCGCCTAGCGTGCGACCCGTCCGAAAGCGGTCGCCCATACGCCGCAATCCGCCAAGTCGTGAAGCCACTGCTCGAAGCTGGCTTCACCGAGGACGAAGAGCAATGGACCATCATCGATGACACGCTCGCGGGAGGCTCTAACGCGGAGATCACAACGCTCGCGCGTTGGATCGCATTTGGACGCCTCTTCGCAACCGCTCTCGAGCAAGTCCCGATTGTCGCGATACTCGATGATCTGCAGTACATCGACTCGCCGTCGGAGGTTCTTCTGACATTCATCGCCGATCACGTCGGCACCAATCCGCGAATGTGGTTCTTGGCCGGCTGTGTGCGCGACACTCCGCATGAGGCCGCAAGCGGTCGAGTACAACTGCTGCACGTTCGCCCGCTGACGCTGGCGGCGTCGGCGCGCCTGCTCGATCGCACGTTTCCCGGCACGCGCGGAAGGGTGCGCCGACAGATCCTCGAATGGTCCGACGGCAATCCCACGGCATTGCTCGCCAACGCTGCCGTCCTCGTCGGGCGATCGCGCCCCTCGAGCCCCGAAGTGTGGAAGGCGTTGCAGTCGGCGTTTCACTGGTCTGCCGCGGTAGCAGATCTGTCGGCCGCTACCAGGTCGCTGCTGCTGTGTACCGCCTTGGCCGACAGTCGGGACGCATTATTGCGGCTTGCGGCCCCGTTCGATCCGAACGGGGAGACGGATCGCTGGGCGGAGGGCGAAGCGGCCGGGCTGGTGCGAATCGTGCATGGCGTCCCCGCATTCACCCATCCGCTCGTACGCACAGCTCTGCTCGCGACGTCCGATCCGCGCGAACAAGCGCAAGCGCGGCGTGAGGTCGCGGAACTCTATCCGCCAAGGTCCGTGGAGGGCCTAGCGCGCGCTCTCGAGACTGAAGCGGGTGGTGACAGGGAAGAGGCGATCCGAACCGTCACTCGCGCGGCGAGATCCGCGGAGAGCCGACTCGCGAATGAGGATGCGTCGCGCCTGTTCGAGGCGGCGGCGAGCTTTGCACCGCGGCCTGATTCCGACGAGCTCTACGTTCGCGCAGCCCAGGCAGCCGACAGGGCCGGGGACTGCGATGCGGTCGAAAGGCTTCTGGGAAATCGGAGCGCGACTGGCGATGATCATCGGTCGCCGGGCGCGCTGACGGTAATGGCACGAAGTAGCTCCGAACAATTCGACCAGTCTGATGCCGTTGACAAGATGCTCGCAGCGCTGGAGGCGGCAGGACCCAGCACTCGCGATGCCTCAACCGTCGCTGTTAGCGCCGCCCAGATCGTCTTGGCCACGAGTGCTCCCGAGCTGCGACAAGCGCTTGCCCTCGCTGTGGGGCATTGGGACCGCTCCGGCGACGCCGACTGGCTGGAGTCATCGGCCCGTAAATTCGCGCGGAGTGTCCTGGACGTTGAAAGTGGCTCGAGGCAAGACCCGGCCTCGGTTCGAGACGTCGGAGACCTTGTCCTCGGCGGCCTCGACGCGTGGGTGAGCGACGCGCCGCGCGACGCGTGCGAGTTCTTCGAGCTCGCGCTTTATCGGGTCGACGTGGCGCAGGGCGCTGGACTCCTACGTGATATGGCCGTGCCCTACACGCTGTGCCTTCTGCATTCGGGGCGCGCCGCAGAGGCCGAGAAGATTGCACGCGAGAGCCTGGAAGTGGCAGTGATACGCGGCCTTAGACAGCTTGAGCTGCAGGCGGCCGCTGTCTTGAGCATGCTTCTGAGCTCTCAGCAGAGATCCGAGGAGGCGCAGGCCATCTTGGATGACGCGCTCGCTCGGAACGACACGGTGAACTTTGACATCAACCGCTTCTCCGATGTGCTCCTCCATCAGGCACGCTCGGCTTTGCTCGCCGCGCGTGGAGATATTGACGGCGCCTACGCCGTCGCGCAGGCGGTCTTTGATCCCGACGGTAGTCCGCGGCATCCGTGGTCGGCGTTCCAGTCCCTGTCGGTGCTGACCACTTTGGAAGCCCGCAGAGGCGAACGCGGTGTTGCGCTCCGCCTGGCTGGCACGCTTCACGCGGCCTCTGGGAAGGTTTCGGAATACGCACAATTCACCCTTGACCGTGCACAGGCTCTCTTCGGTGCGGAGGAAAAGGCGGAGCGATACTTCGATGCGGTCTTGAGCAACCCTGCCACGGACCAATGGGCAGTGTGTGCTGCGATCGCGAATGCGGATTACGGCGTCTGGTTGCGCCGCAAGCGGCGAGATCGTGAAGCGCGAGACCATCTGAGGGCGGCGAAGACATTCTTCGAGCGCGAAAACATGCGGCAGCAAGCCGCATGGATGACCGAGGAACTACGCGCGGCAGGTGTGGGACCCGGCTTTGGCGCAGACCAGCAGAACGTGCTGGCTGGCCTGAGTGAGCATCAGCGCGAGATCTTGCGGCTTGCGGCTGATGGGATGCGCAATTCCGAGATAGCCGAGCGGCTGTACCTCTCCCCGCACACGGTGCGCTCACATCTGTACCGTTTGTATCCCAAGCTGGGGGTGACGGACCGTCAGCAGCTCCGGGACTTGCTCGCGACAATTCTGGACGCAGCGCCCGCCTCGCCGCCCTCGTGAACCGTCCGCCAGACAACGGCCCCGGCCCGGCCGGACCCAGGGACGAGCTTCCTGTAACCCGCCCGCACTAATCCCGCTAAAAGAGACGCAGACAGATGTACGGCCGAGACGACGAGATTCGATTCTTTCGCCGCGCCATCGCCAACGCCCTCAACAGCAGTGGTGCGGCCGTCTTGATACGCGGAGAGGCTGGCCTCGGCAAGAGCACCCTCGCCGACGCTGTCGCGGAGATGGCGCGCGCCCGAGGCTTCCGGGTTCTCACCGCTCATGGAATCCGCTCGGGCTCCGCGGTCGGCCTCGAAGGATTGCACGAGCTGCTGCACCCATTGCTCGGTGGCTTGGGTGACCTGCCCTCAAGACAGGCTGCTTCCCTAGCGGTCGCCTTCGGCATTACCGACGGGAAGCCAGCGGACCGGCTCATAACCGGCATCGCGACATTCGGGCTGATCGAGGAGGCAGCAGAGTCCCAGCCGCTCATGTTGATCGTGGAAGATCTCCACTGGATTGACCAATCGACGACCGAGATCCTCGGCTTTCTTGCTCCGCGACTTCAACGGCTGCGCGTGCTGCTTGTAGGCACAGCTCGTAGCGGACGCGCGTATCGCGACTTGCGCCCCGCTTTCTCGGACGTTCTGGAGATCCGCCCGCTTTCGGACGCAGACTCCGCGGCACTGGTGCGTGAGAGGTCGACCACTCTCTCTCCTCAGCAGCAGGGCGCGATCGTTGCGCTCGCGCAGGGAAATCCACTGGCACTTACCGAGTTGACTGGCACAGCCGAGCAAGATCCCGGGTCCATAGGCGATGGACACCGGCTGGCAACGACGGCGAGAATCGAACGAGCGTTTCTTTACGAGATCGCGCTCCTTCCGACGCGCGCCCGTGATGCATTGGTTCTCGTCGCAGCCGGCGAGGACGTTAGCGTCGACGAACTTCATCTGGCGGCGACTGCCTTGGGGCTAGACGCTACAGATTTCACGCCTGCAGAAAATATCGGCCTGATAAGGGCAGAGGGACCCAGCTATGTGTTCCGCCACCCTTTGATCGGGTCAGCCCTCTACGACAACACCGATCCTGCGCGCCGGCGCGCGGTAGAGGCGGCGCTTGCCGGAGCTATAGCGGAACCGGCACGCGCTTTGCGTCACCGTGCACTGTCCGTCATCGGCCGAGACGACGCCGTCGCCGCGGCGCTCGAGAAGCTTGCCGAGGAGGCAACACGGCGTGGTGCGCTGTCCGAAGCGATGGAGGCGTGGCGTCGATCGGCAGATCTCACGCCAGAACGCGGCAAACGCGCGCAGCGAATGGTGTCGGCCGCGGAGACGGCAAGACAGGCCGGAGCCTCGGAACGTGCGGCGCAGTACCTGCGCTTGTCGGCAGCCGACGCAAGCGGTGACGAAGAGACCCTGTTTCGGCACGCGAGGACCGACTGGCTCCTTGGCAGCACTGCCGACTTCAGTGGCCGAACTGCGCAGGACTTCGTGAATATCTCCCACAACCTCGGCCGCACCAGCGATCGAATCGAGGTCTTGGTTTGGGCTGCGACCCAATGCTTCATTGGCCAGGTCGGGGAGACGGGCGTATGCGGTTCCGTCAGGCATGAGCTGTCGAAGATCGACCCCGGCGTGGACGAACGAGCGCGGCACCAGCGCATTATCGGCCTTTCGCTACTGGACCCAGCAGGTCGCCCGCTCGACGCGCAGATCGCATCCGCGCAACTATCGTCCCCGTTGTTCGACTCCTATACCCCGGCGTTAGCCACACTCGCGTTCGCGGCGGAAGCCTCACTCGAACTCGAAGTGGCGGAGCAGGTCTGGTCACGCGCAGCGGAGACCGCACACCGGAGCGGTCGCGTGAGCGACGAGGCGGTCGTGCTCGCCAATCGCGGCGCGGTGAGGGGATTCACGGACAACCTGAACGCGGCACTAACCGACTCCGAACAGTCAATGCGGATCGGCGGCGACCTTGGCATACCCATCGTTGGCGCTCTCGCCGCCGCGAATGTCGCGCGAATCAGGGCCGCCCGCGGTGAGGACGAAAGTGCGCAGTCGGCCCTTGCGGCAGTCGCGCAACTGCCTGGGGCCGTCCCGAGGGTCACGGCCATAGCTGCGTGGGCGGAAGGCGTTGTGTCGTTGAATGGCGGCCGCAATCTGCACGCGCAGGCGGCGCTGGCCAAGACGCTCGAGCACCCCCCCGTGGGGCTGTGGGCAGGCGCGGACATCGCTGATGCGGCAGCTCGTGCTGGCGATTTCGACCAACTGCGCCAGTGGCTTGAACTTGCGACAACCTCCGTGCGTGCAGAACGCTCGAACCGGCTTTGGATCTGTGTGCTGCGTGCGCGCGCGCTGCTCTCAGGCGGTCACGCGGCAGGAGAGTATCTCGAGCAGGCGCTTTGCCGTAAAGACGCTGGTGCGACTCTGGAGTATGCGCGTTGCCAGTTGGCGTTCGGTGAATGGCTGCGACGCGAGCGGCGGATAATCGAGGCGCGACGGCACCTTTCGGTGGCGCTCAAGACTTTTGAGCGCAACGCCGCCGCCCCGTTGGCGCAGAGAGCCCGCGCCGAGTTGCGTGCGGCCGGCGTCGCGGACAACGCATCCCTGGCTCGAGAAGAAACATCGTCCGCGCTTTCCGCACAGGAACTACTAGTCGCCCAGCTCGCGGCCGAAGGGCTCACCAACAAAGAGATCGCGGATCAGGTGTACCTGTCGCATCGAACCGTCGGCGCATACCTTCACTCGGCTTTCTCAAAGCTCGGCATCAGCAGGCGGTCGCAGCTCGCGACCGCCCTACGCCCTGCTCGAGAGGTGCTGCCCTAACCCGTACGCGCCTGTGTGTCCCCGTCCGCGGCGCTACTGCTCCCGTGCAGGAGCTCTCGCAGCTGCTGGCGGCTGTTGACACCGAGCTTGGGAAATACTCGGTACAGGTGGGAACGCACCGTGTGCGTCGAGAGATACATCTGCTTCGCGATTTGCTCGTTGCGCAGACCAGCTGCAGCCAGACGGACGATCTGCTGCTGCTGGGGTGTGAGGGGCGCGAGAATCGCCTCCACATGCGCCGCAGCGCTCACGTCACCGGCGGCTCGCAGTTCCATCTCAACCCAGGAAGCCGGGCGACGGAGGCCGGCCTTGACGAAGAACTCGCGGGCCGCTTGAAGCACCTCGCGCGCCTCGCCTGCACGGCGCTGGCGGCGTAGCCAGGCTCCGTAATCCGCGCGTGCGAATGCCGCCCTTGTCAGACGTGAAGTGGCCAAGGCGCGGGATATAGAAGAACGGAAGAGCTCCTCGGGATCGTCTGTGGCCATGCTGACTGCGAGGGCGTGTTCAAACAAGGCGCTGACGGTGAGCCCCCGCGCCATCCATGTTCGACAGGCGGCTTCGACAAGTCGGGAAAGCTCGGACTCGTGCCCCAGGCGGACGCCCGGCGCTAGTAGCTCCGGCAGCGCAAGTTGATTGGCGATGTAGTGCCGTGAGCGCCCCTCAGGGCCAAATCCTTGAGCCGCGATGAAATACGCAGTGTCGAGGTCGTCTTCGGCAGCACAAATCGCCGACCGCGCACTTGCCAGGAGCAGATCGGTAAATGCGTTGTCTGTCAGATCGACCTGCATTTGTCGATGCAGTGCGCCGTCGAGGACACGCGTCGCTTCTTGGGGATGGTCGCGGTCCGCGAGCAGCTTTGCGAGTATGGCGGCTGTCTGCAGCTCTAGCCGCGGGCTGGCGGCGACGACGGCGATGTCCAGAGTGTCGCGCAGCCACGACTCGGCGTCGTCGAAGCGACCAACCTCGAGGAGCGCAAGTGCGTAGGGCACCGCGGATTCTCGAATCACGCCGGTCGCCTGTGACGGGTCCACGCGAAACAAGATCTGTTCGAAGAGTTCGCAGGCCCGAAGGGGGTTTGCCCGAAGCGATACCGCTTTGGCGTTCAGGAGAAGCGTCTCGACAGTAGGTCGAGCCTCGGTCTCGACCGGCTCTGTGCTCGGCACTCCGGTGACAAGGCTCACCCATTCCCACTCGATTGAGCCGGCCCGGATTCCGTGCCCGTTCACGACAGCGCGATGTAGTAAGTCACGGGCGAAGGCGAAGTCCGAGGGGCGCCCCGAGTCGAACGCAATTCGTGCGGCGGTCACCACGAAGTCCGGGCTCCGCGGTCCAGGCTTCTCTGCCTCGCTCTCGTCGAAGCGGCGCAGCACGTCGATTGCGCGCCGCTGCTGAAGGTGCTCGCCATGCCGTTTCGCAATCGCGATAGCCACGTCCTCCGAAGAGGTGAGCATGTGGAGCTCCCGCTCGTAGATCTCGTGAGTGCGATCAATCAGGCTGGCATCACCGGAGCGCTGAGCGCATGTCATCGCCCGCACTGCCGCGTTCGTTCGCTGAACGTCATCGCTTGCGAGCGTGGTGCCAGCCGCATATGCGCGTGCAGCGTCGGCGTAGCCGCCCCGTTCCTCGGCTGCCTCGGCAGCGAAAAGCAACTGCGCGGCTACGGTGTCGTCGGGCCCTGGCGTGGCGGCCGCCAAATGAAGCAGGCTTTCGATTGACCGACGTGGATACGCTCGCGCCAGGTTGCGATGGGCGGCTAGCCGCTCGGTCGATGACGAGTCCGCGACGACAGCTGGCCGCAACGTTGGATGTGCGAACACCACGATGTCGGCCGCGACCTTGACGAGGCCCATGAGTTCCGCCGGTCGCCAGAGATCGGTGCTTTGCGGGGTGTCCATCGCAGCGGCGATGGCGCGAATCGAGAGTCTTGTCTCAGCGAGCGCGACATGCAGGAGGAAGCGCCGCGTCTCAGATGGCAACGACGCCAAGTTCGGTATCCACGCCCCAGCACCGGGCGTCGTCGACGACGCGCTTTCGGGCGAGAAGGGCGGTTGGGGGACGGTGGTTGAGGCGATGGCAAGAAGTGCCCCCACGTTTCCTTCGGCCTGAGCGAGCGTCAGCTGGCGTGCGAGCCCCTGTGGAGGATCGGGGAGGCGGTCGAGAATTCGGGCGGAATCGGCCATCGACAATGGAGCGAGGGCAAGCATGCGAAAGCAGCCGGTCGCCGCGGCGAGCGCACCATCGTCCGCTCCGGCGGCGATAACCCGAAGCCGCTCGGACGTCGCCAACTGCCGCTGAACGGCGGTGATGATCCGCCGAGAATCCCGATCGATGTAGTGGAAGTCGTCTAGCACCAGCAGCAGCGGCGCCGCCGCGATCGCCGAAGCGAAAAGCGCGGCAAACGCGGCTTCGCGCTCGGAGCCGGCCTGTTCACGCGTGCTTGGAGCCGAGAACGTCGATTCGACCAGGTCGCGCACGGACGGTGCGAGTACCCGCTGACGAAGAATTGGCTCGACGATCTGGTAAAGGCCGCCGAAGGCTTCGTTGGACTGAAAGGCGGGAAACCTCGCGGACAGGACCGTCAATGCCGGATCAGAGCGGGTAAGTCGTTCGACTGCGGCGTTCAGCAGCGCAGTCTTTCCGCTGCCGACCGACCCATACACGTACACGTGCCCCGGATACCGCTCCGTATCGGTCAGGACGGACAGTTCGTCGTTGCGTCCGACCAGGCCGCCGATGGCACTGTCTGGCATTATCGACCTCCTCGGTGACCCGCAGCGATTGATTGAGGAGCAGGCGCCGGCGGGCGGTTCTTCTTCGTGCCGGTCCCTCGTCGGGTCCCAGTGTGCGGGTGCCGGGACAGCCAACGCTACTGTCGAATGACAGTTATCGGCGACGGATGCCTCTCGCTCCTCAGTAGGACCGCGTCGGGAAGCGGCCCGCCCTCCTTTCCGCCCGTCGGCGCGTCGTCAAAGATGTGGGAAGAGTGTCCGAGTTTGTGCGGACCATTTCCCCGTCTACCCGCGAGTGTCCTTTTCGGACCCGCTACTGAGACAGCGCGATTCTGACTGCCAAGCGGGGAAGCGTTGCGCAATCCGGTCGCAAAACCGACGGTGCGTGCGCGCCTCGGCTGGTCAATCAAGGAGGAACAGGTGCCACTCGCTCCCGACCATTCGAGCGACTCCCCGGTGATCGCTGACCGAGACGAGCAGGCGGTGTTCACCTATCGCGGCTCGGTTGTCCGTCATCGCATTTCAGGTCGCGCCACCCAGGGCGCTATCGCGGTACTTGAGCATGAGTGCTTTGCCGGGTATCGAACCCTGAGCCACCGTCACCTTGACTCAAACCTCTCCCTGATCGTGCTGGATGGACGCATTGAACTGACAGCTGGCGGAGCCGTGACGTCGCTGGGTCCCGGCACAAGCGTCTTCATTCCCCGTGGCGTCGTACACCAGATCGCCGTCACAGCTGCATTCGCGCGCTTCACAAGCATTCACTGCCCCGGTTCGATCGAAGGGTTCGTTCGCGACGTCGGATTGCCGCTTGAGCCGGGAGCAGCCGCGCGCGCCGACTTAGAGCATCCGCTTCCAGGACTTGCCGAAATTGCTGCCCGGTATGGAATTGAAATCAACCCTGAGGCCGACGCTGCACCCGAGACTACGAACGGATCGTGAATCGTGAGCCTTACACGATCTCTGCGGTCAGCGTCCGACTTGCGGTGGCGCAACGCCGCCGACTTTAGCGACGCTGACTAATCAGGCGATCGGCTCCCGATCGGCCATCCAGTTTTCAGTCGTCTGCTCCTGCCGCCCCAACTGACCAGAAAGTTCATTCCCATGACTACGGCTCCGGAACGCCCGCTTCGTACCCCATTCAGTGCTCGCGCGACCGCCGATGAAGTGCTCGCCGGTGTGTCCCTGACGGGCAAGCGCGTGATCGTCACGGGCGGAGCATCGGGCCTCGGTCTTGCCACAGTGGCCGCTCTGGCGAAGGCCGGAGCGAAAGTGACTGCCACCGTGCGCAACGAGCGCTCGGCCGCGGCGTTGCGTGACCTTGGGGGAGACATCGAGGCTCGTCATCTCGACCTTTCTGATCTGCACAGCGTGCGCACGTTCGTGGACGGCTGGTCCGGACCTGTCGATGCGCTCGTTGCCAATGCCGGCGTGATGGCGATTCCGACGCGCGAGCTGACCGCGCAGGGCTGGGAGATGCAACTCGCGACCAACTATCTTGGCCACTTCGCGCTCCTTACCGGGTTGCGTGAAGCGTTGGCGGCCGCTGAAGCGTCGCGGGTTGTCACGGTGAGTTCAGGGGCGCAACTGCGTGCAGGCGTTGACCTTGATGATCTGCATTTTGAACGGCGCGCGTATGACCCGTGGGTGGCGTATTCGCAGTCAAAGTCAGCGGACGTGCTCCTTGCAGTCGGCGTGGCGGAGCGCTGGGCTGATCAGGGAACGACGGCTAACGCGGTTGCTCCCGGGTTCATTCACACGAACATTCAGCGCCATGTGCCCGATCAGACCATGCGGGCGCTGGGTGCGATGGATGAGGCGGGTGACCTGGTCACTCCTGACTACTACAAGACGCCGGAGCAAGGCGCGGCGACGTCCGTTCTGCTGGCTGGTTCGCCTCTGGTCGAGGGCGTTACAGGTGGGTATTTTGTTGACAATCAGGAATCCGCTGTCGTCGAGGGTGGCCCGGACGCTCCTTCGGGGGTAGCCCGATGGTCCGTGGACCCGGACACGGCCGCGCGTCTGTGGGACCGTGCCCAGGACGCACTTTCCGATGACTGACGTGGCGCCAGCGATGGACCTGGGTTCGTTCCGCCGAGGCGACAGTCTCAGCGGCCAACGGGCAGTCCCGAAGACCGTCGGGGTCTCAGGATGTCTGTCACCTGGTTCGGTGCGCGCATGACTGGGCCCCTCATCACTGCCAGGGGGTTGGCTCACTGGTACGTGCCGCCGACCTCGGTCGAGCCGGCGGTGCTTCGCGGTATCGATGTTGACGTCCGGGCCGGTGAGATGTTGAGCATCGTTGGACCGAGTGGTTCCGGCAAAACGACGTTGCTCACGTGCCTGTCGGCGCTGGAGCGGCCCAGGCAAGGGACCCTTTCAATTGAGGGCAAGGACGTGCTGGCTTTGAGTCAGCAGCAGCTGGCGAAGTTTCGCCGCGGAAGAATCGGATTCCTCTTTCAGCAGTACAACTTGCTGCCCGCCCTGACGGTGGCTGAAAACATCTTGATCGCGGCCCGGCTTGCGCGCCGGCCCGCCGACCGCGCAACCGTCGAGACCGTGCTGGCAGCGGTCGGACTTCAAGGAGTCTCCCGCCGTCTGCCCGCGCAACTGTCAGGGGGCCAGCAGCAGCGAGCTGCTCTGGCACGTGCACTCGCGACGCGACCGAGGGTCTTGTTCGCTGACGAACCGACCGGGGCCCTTGACTCCCGTGCGGCGGACGTAGTTCTGGGAATTCTGCGTACGCTTGCGACCGCTGACCGATCGGTCGTGATGGTGACTCATAACTTGGAAGCGGCAGCACTGGGGGATCGGGTACTGGTGCTCGGCGACGGTCAGATACGTGCGGAACTCGAGCGCCCAACAGCCCGGCAGGTTTTCGAGGCTGTAGAAGCGGCCGGCGTCCGCGCATGAAAACTGTGTCGTTCTTGGCTGCAGACCTGCGGATGTCCTGGTTCCAGTGGTTGAGCGCTGCTCTGGTGACTGCCGCTGCCGCGGCCGCCGGATCCGTCCCCGGGACGCTCATCGAGTCGGGCCTCCACGCTGGCGGCGTGCGCGGGTTGGCTTTGTTTTCAGTGGCCGGAACGGCGACTGTGTTCACGCTGATCGCAGTGCTGGCAGTTCTGACTGCGGTGATTCGCCAGACCGTGGCGTCGCAGCGGCGAAGCTACGCCTTATGGCAAGTCGTAGGCTTCACGCCCCGGTCCATCGCGTGGATCGTCCGTGCTCAGACCGGGATCGTTGGAGTTGTTGGAGCTGCCATCGGATCCGCCGTCGGAGGGTTCGTGGCCCCGTACCTGACCAGGGAATGGCTCAAGGGCTCCTCCGGTCTCGAAGACGTACTCATCACCGAGTCGGTCGCCGGGTCGGCTATCGTCGCAGGAGCGACTGTCCTCATTGTCATCGTCAGTGGAGGGTCCGCGGCGCGGGCGGCTGGCCTAGCGACGGTGCTCGAGGCAAAGCGGTCGCGGTCATCGACAAGCATCCGTCGCGTATGGCGCCTCGTCGTCGCAGGGTTACTGCTCGCCTTGGCCCTTGAGATGGTCTTGGAGTTGCCGTCGTCCTTGGCGCACGGGGCGGCGCAGTCGCTGCTCATCGGTCCGGCCATAGTGGCGGCGGTATCGGTCTTGGGCGCGGAGGTTGCAGCGCCGACCACGCGCGCATGGGCGGCTCTAGTTCCGGCAAAGCTGAGCGTGTCGTTCCAGGTGGCTCGAAGAAACGCCATCACGGTGATCGGCCAGGGCGGCTCCACATCTGCGGCTCTGGTCGTTGCTCTCGGGTTGCCCGTGGGCCTGATTTCCGGCCAGCAGACCGTCGCGACGGCGCTGCGCTCAGGGAGTATCTCGGCTGGAACCGTCGGCCTGATCTTGGGTGGCCCCGTCCTGCTTGCCGCGGTCGGCTCCGCGGCGGGACTGCTCATGACGGCGCGCAATCGGGCTCGCGAAATAGCTACCCTAATCGCGATCGGCGGCACGCATGGGCTTGCGCTCGCGGTGGCGGTACTGGAAGGCCTTGTCATTCTCGTGTCGGCGTCGCTCTTGACCATGATCGTTGCCGTAGCGACAGGCTTGTCTGAGTGGGCGGCATTGGTTGGTTTTCGCCCGGAGACAGCCCCACATTTTGCGGTGTCGATCCTGTTCGGCGCGGCGCTAGTGTCCTTGCCTCTGCTCCTTGCAGCCTCGCTGGTCCCGATGATCCTCGCAACTCGGCAACGCCTGGCCGAATAGAGGATCAACGCACGAGGATTAATGGTCGAACGTCGGAGGATGAGCCCATTGCCGACGTGAAACTTCCCTTGAGCCACTTGGGCTGTCGAATTTAGCAAGTAACCCACCAAGACGACAGGCCCCGAGAGATCGGGGCCTGCTCTCGTTCCGGCCGGTTCTCGCTTTCTCGTTTCGGAGCGCTGCGGCAGGTCAGGCGTGCGGCGTGTGCTCGTGCGTCTGATGCGCGGCCGGCTCGAGCTGGAAGGTCGAGTGCTCGACGCTGATCGGGAAGTGGTCGGCGACGCAGGCCTGCAGCTGGTCGAGGATGCCGGGGGCGTGGCCGTCGCGGAAGCAGTCGGCGTCGACCGTGATGTGCGCGGTCAGCACCGGCAGGCCCGTCGCGATCTGAGTCACGTGCAGATCGTGCACCTCGCTGACGTGCTCGATGCCGAGCAGGTGACTGCGCACCTGGTCGAGGTCGAGGCCGGCGGGGGCCGATTCGAGCAGCACGTCGACCGTCTCGCGCAGCAGGCGGAAGGCCCGGGGCAGGATGAGCACTCCGATGAGGATCGCCGCGACGGCATCCGCCCCCTGCCAGCCCGTGGTCAGGATCACGATGGCGGCGAGGATGACGCCGACGGACCCGAGCGCGTCGTTCACGACCTCGAGGAACGCGGCGCGCAGGTTGAAGTTCGCCGCGCGGCCGCCGCTCAACACGGCGATCGACACCAGGTTGCCGACGAGGCCGATGACGCCGAAGATCAGCAGACCCTCGCTCTGCAGCTGGGGCGGCGTGATGAGGCGCTGGATCGCCTCGACGAGCACGAAGAGTCCGACGGCGAGCAGCACGGCGGCCTGCGCGGT
>NZ_JBLRDT010000398.1:0-1074 GCF_057512245.1 Gryllotalpicola sp. CP2-P1 | reverse complement strand
TGACCCCCGGGCTGGGACATGCCCGCGCCGGCGACCCGGGCGATACTGAGTAACACTCACCATCAGGACGGGCGCTGCATGAAGATCGCGATGATCTCGTACTACCTGCCGAGCGGCAGCAAGATCGGGGTCGGCTACCAGGCGCACGAGCTCGCGACCGAGCTCGTGCGACGCGGCCACGACGTCGACGTCTTCAGCGCGTGCCCGCCCGTGCCCGGCGCGATCTACGGCCACCACCTGGTCGAGACCGGCGGCCGGCTGCGCACCTTCGCCTTCGCGGCGCGCCTCAGGCACATCGACTTCAGCGGCTACGACGCCCTGCACGCCCACGGCGACGACTACTGGCTCTGGCGCAGGCGCGCCCGCCGCCATGTGCGCACGATCCATGGCTCGTGCTTCGAAGAGGCGCTGCGCATCACGGGCGCCACCGAGCGCGCGCGGATGCTTCTGCTCGGCTTCAGCGAGGTGCTCGCGAGCCTCGTCGCAGACACCGCCGTGGTCGTCTCGCCGAGCACGCGGCGCTGGACGCCCTGGGTGCGCCGCGTGATCCCGAACGGCGTCGACACGACCCGCTTCCGCCCCGACCCCGGGCTGCGGGCCCCCGAGCCGACCGTGCTGTTCGTCGGAACGTGGAACAACCGCAAGCGCGGCGCCGAGCTCGCGCGCGCCTTCCAGCGCGACGTGCTGCCCGCCGTGCCGAACGCGACACTCGAGATGGTGTGCCGCGACGCGCCCGCCGACCCCGGCCCCGGCATCCGCGTTCTCGGCCGGCTGAGCGACGACGAGCTCGCGGCGGCCTATCAGCGCGCGTGGGCGTTCTGCCTGCCGTCGGACTACGAGGGCTTCGGGATTCCGTATGCCGAGGCCATGGCGGCCGGAGTGCCCGTGGTCGCGACCCCGAACCCGGGGGCGCGCTACGTGACCGACGGCGGCGCGGCCGGGGTGCTGGCGCCGCTCGATAGCATCGGCGCCGAGCTGCGCCGGCTGCTCGTCGATGCGCAAGAGCGGAAGAGGCTCGAGCGCGCCGGCTCAGAGCGGGCGCGGCAGTTCGACCTTGCGCGCGTCGTCGACGCC
>NZ_JBLRDT010000397.1:0-1076 GCF_057512245.1 Gryllotalpicola sp. CP2-P1 | reverse complement strand
TGTACTCGGTCATGAGGTTGGTGTCAGTTCGGGTCTTGTGATGGAGGAGGACCCCCGGGCTTAGTGGAGGTATCTGACATCTTCACAAGCACCGGAGGTCCTCGATGGCCCACGCTAATGCCCGTCTCACGTTCCATGGCCGGCTTCTGATCGTCCAACGCCACCAGGCGGGCTGGCCGGGCGCGCACATCGCTGCGGCGATGGGCGTCTCCCGCAAGACCGTGGGCTACTGGCTCGCCCGCTTCCGAGTCGAGGGAGAGGCGGGCTTGCATGACCGGTCCTCGCGGCCGCATCGTTCGCCGACGCGCACGAGCCCGGCGGTCGAGGACGAGCTCATCCGGTTGCGGCAGGCCGAGCGGCTGGGCCGTGACGAGCTGGCGGCGCGCACCGGCGTCTCCCCGCGCACCGCCAGCCGCATCCTGCTGCGGCGGGCGATGCCGCGCCTGGCGCTGCTGGACGCGATCACCGGACAGCTGATCCGCTCCTCGAAGCAGACCGCGATCCGCTACCAGCGCGAGAGCCCGGGCGAGCTGGTGCACATGGACGTCAAGAAGCTCGGCCGCATCCCCGACGGCGGCGGCTGGCGGGTGCACGGCCGCAGCGAGGAGGTGCGCGGCCGCGGCATCGGCTACGACTACATCCACTCGCTGGTCGATGACCGCACCCGCCTGGCGTACTCCGAGATCCACCCCGATGAGCAAGCTGCGACCGTCACGCAGTTTCTCGGACGGGCACTGGATTACTTCGCCGCCTGCGGCATCACGAAGGTGCAGCGGCTGATGACCGACAACGCCCTCGCCTACCGCCGCTCGGCCGCAGTACGCGAGCTGTGCGAACAGCGCGGCATCACCCAGAAGTTCATCAAGCCGCACTGCCCCTGGCAGAACGGCAAAGTCGAGCGCCTCAACCGCACCCTGCAAACCGAATGGGCCTACCGACGCCCCTACAGCTCGAACGACGAACGCGCTGCCGCACTTGCGCCCTGGCTCGAGCACTACAACACTGAACGACCCCACCAAGCCCTCGGAGGCAAACCCCCACTCAGCCTGCTGACACCAACGTGCTGACCGGGTACA
>NZ_JBLRDT010000396.1:0-1092 GCF_057512245.1 Gryllotalpicola sp. CP2-P1 | reverse complement strand
ACGGCCACAGCTCGGCGAGCACCTCGAGCCCCCGGCGCAGGTTGTCGGGGTCGGCGGCGATCGGCACGCGCAGGTGCCGCTCGAAGGCGCCGTCGATGCCGAAGCGCGGCCCCGCGGCGACGAGCAGCCCACGGCCGTGCGCGGCGAGAGCGAGCTGCGAGCTGACGGGCGCACCGAGGTTCACCCATGCCGCGAGCCCGCCCTCGAGCCGCGGCGGGAAGGTCCAGTCGGGCAGCAGCTCGGCGATCGCTGCGCGTGCCGTCTCACGCCCTGCGCGCAGCTGCTCGCGCCGCTCCTCGGCGATCTCGGCCGAGTGCGGCAGCAGCCGGGTGACGACGAGCTGCTCGAAGACGGGCACGGCGAGGTCGGTCGACCCGCGCAGTGCCGCGATGCGGCGGGCGAGCTGCGGCGCGGCTCGCAGCCAGCCGATGCGCAGGCCGCCCCAGAGCTGCTTGCTCGCCGAGCCGAGGTGCACCACCTCGGCTCCGTGCGCGTCGGCGAGGGTGCCGAGCGGGGGCAGCGCCTCGCCGCGGTCGATGTCGAGTTCGGCGGTCGCCTCGTCGGCGAGCACCACGGTGCCGGTGGCGGCCGCGGCCTCGAGCAGGCGCTCGCGGTCCTCCACCGACATCGAGCGGCCGGTCGGGTTCTGGAAGTCGGGCATCGTGTAGGCCACGGTCGGGGCGGAGCGCTGGAAGGCGGCCTCGAGCGCGGGCATGTCCCACCCGTCTTCGACGGTGACGGGCGTCGTGATCAGCCGGGCGCCGACCTCGCGCAGCGCGTCATAGGCATTGGGGTACGAGGGGCTCTCGGCCCAGACCCGGTCGCCGCGCGCGACGAGCGCCTTCGCCGCCAGGTAGATGGCGCTCTGCGAGCCCGTCGTCACGACGATCTGCTCGGGGTCGGTCGGCAGACCGCGCCGGCCGTACCAGTCGGCGATCGCGGCGCGCAGCTCAGGCTGCCCCACGCCGTCATAGCCGAGGGAGGCGAAGTGGCTGCGGTAGGCCGCGAGCAGCGAGTCGTCGAGCGCCCCCGGCAGCATCCGCGTGGCAGGCAGCGACGCGTGCATGAATCCGATCAGCGTGCCGCCGGGAC
>NZ_JBLRDT010000395.1:0-1103 GCF_057512245.1 Gryllotalpicola sp. CP2-P1 | reverse complement strand
GCCCCGCGAGGGACGGGTAGCGCGCGAAGGCGTCGGCCTGCGGGTGATCGGTCATCGTCATTGCTAACCTCTGGTGCACAAAGTTTCTCGGCTTGGAAGAAACGTATCGTCCCGCCGAACCCGAGAGTAACGCGAGAAGAAGCATGAGCACACCCGCAGCCGGGCGCCGAGGCCGCGCCACCCTCTCCGAAGTCGCCACGCTCGCGAGCGTCTCGATCGCGACGGTCTCGAAGGTGCTGAACGGCCGCTCGGGGGTCTCCGAAGAGACCAGGAGCCGCGTCGAGGCGGTGCTCAACGATCGGAACTACAACCGGCGCGCCACGGCACAGAGCACCGCGCCGCTCGTCGAGGTGCTCTGCTTCGAGATCGACAGCCCGTTCGGCGCGGCCGCGATCGCGGGCATCGAGCGGGTCACGCGCGAGCAGGGCATCGGCATGGTCGTCAACGGCACGCTCGACAGCCATCAGCCGCACCCGTCGTGGATCGAGGGCGTCGTGCGGCGGCAGCCGGCCGGCGTCATCCTCGTGGCGGCGCAGCTCAGCGAGAAGGTCAGAACCCGGCTGCGCAGCCACAACATCCCGGTGGTCATGATCGACCCGTACGGCGCGCCCTCGACCGATGCCCCCTCCGTCGGCTCAGCCGACTGGAACGGCGGCTATCTGGCAACCTCCCACCTCATCGAGCTCGGCCACAGCAGGGTCGCGATCATCACCGGGCCCGACGACATGCTGGCCTCGACGGCGCGGCTCTCGGGCTATCGCGCGGCGCTGGACGCCGCCGGCATCCCCATTCGACGCGAGTGGGTCAAGCCGGGCAAGTTCCACCACGACGACGGGTACGAGCAGGGTCTCGCCCTGCTCTCCGGCGACGACCGGCCCACGGCGATCTTCGCCTCGAGCGACATCCAGGCGCTCGGCGTCTACGACGCGGCGCGCGCACTCGGGCTCGACATCCCCCGCGACCTCTCCGTCGTCGGCTACGACGATCTTGCGATCGCGAAGTGGGCGGGCCCCGCGATGACGACCGTGCACGTTCCGCTCGCCGAGATGGCCGAGCAGGCGATGCAGCTCGTCACCCGACTGCACGACGAGCCCGAGCTCGCC
>NZ_JBLRDT010000394.1:0-1141 GCF_057512245.1 Gryllotalpicola sp. CP2-P1 | reverse complement strand
GGCGATCGCCTGCTGGCCAGCGACGTACTGCGCGGCGACCGCGGTCGACGTGTTCTGCAGCGATGCGAGCTGGGCCGTGAGCTCGGTCTGCTTCTGCTGCTGGGTGCTGACCGCGGCCTGAGCCGCGGCCGCGGCATCCTGCGCCGTCTTCAGCGCCTGCTGCGCGTCATCCGCCGCCTTCTTCTTCGCCTTCTGGGCCGCCTTCGCCTGGGCCGCGAGCGACTCCGCCGTGTTGCGGTCGGCGACGGCCTGGTCGTAGACCTTCCGCGACTGGGCGGTGAGCTGGCTCATCGTGCCGAGCTGGTAGAGCAGCTTGTCGGCGGCGCCGGCGTCGCCGCCCTCGAGCAGCAGGCCGATCGAGCCGTCGGTGCCGGCCGTGCGCATCAGGTGCGAGGCGAGCAGGCCCGCGCGCACCGTCGAGGTCTCGGCCGCCTTCTGCGCGGCGTCGGCCTTCGACTGCAGCTCGGCGGCCTTCTGCGTCGCGTCGTCGAGGTCGGCCTGCGCCTGGTTGTAGGCCTCGACCGCTTCCTCAGAGCGGATGCCGGCGTCGGTCGCCTGGCTCTGCAGGTGCGCCACGAGGGAGTTGATCTTGTCGACCATCGCCTTCTGGGCGTTCACGCTCGCCTTGGCGTGCTGCACGTCGTCCCAGCTGGGGTATTCGACGGCGTCAGCCGGCGAGGGGTGCGCGACGATGCCGACGCCCGCGGTGAGCACGCCGAGCGCCGCCGCGCTGATCGTGATCGCGGGCCGGCGGAAGCTCGAGCCGTCGTGTTCGGTCATATCGCTGCTCCGTGCTGGGCCATCCAGGGCACCGGGTTGATCTGCACGCCGTTCTGGCGCACCTCGAAGTGCAGGTGGGGGCCGGTCGAGTGGCCCGTCGAGCCCACGTGCCCGATCACCTGGCCGGCGGTCACGTGCTGCCCGACCGAGACCACGATGCCGCCGTCGATGTTGTGGCCGTAGGCGGTCGAGATGCCGTCGCCGTCGTCGATCAGGATGAAGTTGCCGTAGCCGCCGTTCCAACCGGCGAAGACGACCGTGCCGGAGTGCGCCGCGTGGATCGGAGTGTTGAACGCGGCGGCGATGTCGTCGCCCTCGTGCCAGGTGGTGCAGCCGGCGCAGGGCGCGGGACGCGCGCCGA
>NZ_JBLRDT010000393.1:0-1144 GCF_057512245.1 Gryllotalpicola sp. CP2-P1 | reverse complement strand
TCGTGCACGTCTGGCAGGAGCCCACGCCGTGGCAGGACGCCTACCTGCCGCCCGACGACGGCTTCCTCGAATCGCTGCAGAAGGTGCACCAGGACGTGCTCGACGAATCGGTGGCGCAGTTCGGCGACGATTGGCCCGAGCTCGTCATCACGAAGAAGCTGGTCCACGGGCTGGCACCCTGGGGGCTGCTGGACCAGGCGGCGCGCGGCTCGCTGCTCGTGGTCGGCACGCGTTCGTCGCGGGGCATCCAGCGCTTCTTCCTCGGCTCGGTCAGCCACACCGTCGTACTCAACCTCGAGGGCCCCACGATCGTCGTGCCGCAGAAGTAGCTCATGACGGCACGGACGGATGCTCAGGACGATCTCGTCTCGACGCGGCGCAAGCCGCTGCATCTGCTCAAGTACCTCGACGAGAACTCCTGGCTGCCGGGGCCCCGCGCGAACCTGACGCTGGTGGATGCCTTCGCCGACGTCGCCCCCGAGGAGATCGTCTGGCAGCTGACGGGGTCGCCCGACGAATTCCGCAGGCTGTGCGGGGCCGCCGCTCTCGGGCGGCTCTACCTCGAGCGGCCAGGCGACGCTGCCGTGCTCGAGCGGCTCACCGAACTCGCGGTGGACGACAACTGGCGCGTGCGCGAGGGCGTCGCGATGGCCCTGCAGCGCGTGGGGGACGCATCCCCCGAGCTGCTGCTGGCGCTGGTCGACGGATTCCTCGCAGGGTCGTCGCGCGTGGTGCGCGCCGCCGTCGCCGGGATCTGCGAGCCGCGGCTGCTGCGCACGCCGCGCATGGCGGAGGCGGCTCTCGACGCCTGTCGTCGGGCGACCGAGCACCTGCAGACCGTGCCGTTCGAGCAGCGCCGCCACGACGACGTGCGCACCCTGCGGCAGGCGCTGGGCTACTGCTGGAGCGTCGCGATCGCCGCAGCGCCGGAACGTGGGCCCGCTCTCTGGCGTGAGCTCGAGGCGCGCGCCGCGAGCGACGCCGACATCGCCTGGATCGTGAGCGAGAACCTCACGAAGGCGCGGCTCAAGAGAGTACTGAGTCTCCACAAAGACGAAGGCGTGGGCCCTGCCGGGCTCGAACCGACGACACCTGCGGTGTAAACGCAGTGCTCTACCAACTGAGCTAAAGGCCCCTCGGGACG
>NZ_JBLRDT010000392.1:0-1147 GCF_057512245.1 Gryllotalpicola sp. CP2-P1 | reverse complement strand
CGCCCACGAGGTCTTGCACGAACCCCGTCGCGTCTTTGAACCCGTTCTTGGCGGCAAGCCCGCTGGTGCCGAGCTCGCGCGCGGATCTGCGCTCGATGTCAGCCGCCAGCAGCGCGAGCGACTCGGCGACCTTCGACTGGATCGACCCGAGCAGGCGCGCCGCCTCGACCTCTTCTGTAGGCGAGAGCACCCCCACGGTCTCGGCGCACGGCAGCGCTCCGGCCACCACAGGTGCCAGGGAGCGCAAGGCGTCGATCACGGAACTCATGCGATAAAGATACGATGATCGACCGACATTCGGCCATATCAGCCTCGAATCTGTGTACAACTCGCCCGGGCGCCGCCTGTGAGCGGAAAGACTCGTCAGGCGCCCGGCGTCACGAGCCCTGTCTCATACGCGAGGATCACGGCCTGAGCCCGGTCGCGCAGGCCGAGCTTGGTGAAGATTCTCGAGACATGGGTCTTCACCGTCTGCTCGGCGAGGAACAGCGCGCGGGCGATCTCGCCGTTCGACATGCCCTGCGCGACCAGCACGAGGATCTCGTTCTCACGCTGCGTCAGCTCGCTGAGCTCTCCCCGGCCCGGCACTCCGCCACCAGCCCCGCCAAAGCCACCAGCACCAGCACCGCCCACACCACCCGCACCAGCCCCCGCACCCCCGCGCGCGAACCGCTCGATCACGAGCCGCGTCAGCCGCGGCGAGAGCAGCCCTTCACCAGCGGCGACCACCCGCACAGCCTCGACGAGGTCGCGCGGCAGGGCGTCCTTCAGCAGGAATCCGCTCGCACCCGCCTGCAGCGCCTGGAACACGTAGTCGTCGATATCGAAGGTGGTCAGCATCAGAACGCGCGTCGGGATGCCCGCCGCGGCGATCGCGGCCGTCGCGTCGATGCCGTTCATCTCCGGCATGCGAACGTCCATCAGCACGACGTCGGGCACGAGCTCGAGAGCGAGGCGCACGGCCTCGACGCCGTCGGCTGCCTGGCCCACCACCTCGAGCTCGGGCTGCGCCGCGAGCAGTGCCGCGAAGCCGGCGCGCACCATCGCCTGGTCGTCGGCGATCACAACCCGCGTCACGCGGCCGACCCTCCTTCGGAATGCACGGGCAGAACGGCCGAGACGCGCCAGCCGCCCTCGGGCGTCGGCC
>NZ_JBLRDT010000391.1:0-1174 GCF_057512245.1 Gryllotalpicola sp. CP2-P1 | reverse complement strand
ACCCCGGCATCCTGCTCGCGCTGCTGACCACCCTGCTGATGGTGATCGCCTTCAACGTCGTCTACATCTTCAGCAGCGACATCGTGGCCCCAGCGACCGGGGGCAATGAGAGCGCCCTGGCCGCACTGCTGCTCGTCTACGGAGCGTTCGGCATCGTCGGCAACTGGCTCGGCGGGCGCCTCACCGACAGCATCGGCGGGCGGCTGACGGCGCTCGTGGCACTGGCGCTCGAGGCGGTGGCCTTCGTCGCCCTGATCGCCCTACGCGGCGGCTTCGCGGCGACCGCGGTGCTGTTCGCGCTCTGGGGCGTCGGCGCCTACGCCGCGATCGTGCCCGTGCAGTCGCGGCTCGCGGCGATCGACCCCGAGCGCGCCGGCATCTCGCTGTCGTGGTACTCGACGGGGATGTACGTGGGCATCGCTCTCGCGCCGGTCCTCGGCGCTGCGACGCTGAGCGCCGGCGTTCCGGTCATGCTGCTGGCCGCGGCCGCCGCCGCGCTGCTGGGACTGATTGCGTTCGAGGCGGCGCACCGCCGCTGAGGCCCGCTCGAGACGGCGCTCTGGCGTCTGGCGCCCGGCGCCCGGCGCCCGGCGTCTGGCGGCTCAGGGGCGAAGCGCGTGCGCGCGCACGCGATCGAGCCACTCGCCGACCGCGGCGGTGACGAGCCCGAACTGCTCGCCGATGATGTTGTGACCTGCGGCGTCGAGCACGAGGAGCGACGCGCGCGGGTAATGATCGAGGCGCCGCCATGCGTCGACATATCCCACGACCTCGTCTTGCCGGCCGGTGATGAACACCGCCGGCTTCGAGAAGGGGGCGGATGCCGCGTCTTCGGGCTCGACATCGAAGGCGTAGTTCCCCGCGATGCGCTCGAGACCGGCCTGGTCGACGGAATCGATGCCCGGCTGGACCGTGTCGACGAAGTTCTCAAGGCCGGCGGCCGACTGCCACACGGCGAACTCGCGGTACCCCTGGGCGACACGGGGCTCGACGCCGTCGAAGATGCCGGGCTCTTCGTGGAGCACGGTGCGCGGCGGCGCCGTGCGCTCGCTGTGCGTCGCGATGAACACACCGGCGAGCGTGGCCAGCCCGAGCACCTGCTCACCGAAGTCGTGGGCGAGGCGACGCGCCATCATGCCGCCGTAGGAGTTGCCGAGCACCGCGAAGGGCTCGT
>NZ_JBLRDT010000390.1:0-1180 GCF_057512245.1 Gryllotalpicola sp. CP2-P1 | reverse complement strand
GCATCGTCGACCCGCCGCGCCCCGAGGCGATCGAGGCGATCGCGACGAGCCACCGGGCCGGCGTCGCGGTCAAGATGATCACGGGCGACCACCCCGACACCGCGCTCTCGATCGCGCGCGAGATGGGCATCACCGAGCCGGGCGCCGCCGGGCGCGCCGAGCCGCGTGTGCTCACCGGCGCCCAGCTCGAGGCGATGAGCGACGACGAGCTGCGTGCGCTCGCCGCCGAGGTCGACGTGTACGCGCGCACGAGCCCCGAGCACAAGATCCGCATCGTCTCGGCGCTGCAGCACGAGGGCGAGGTCGTCGCGATGACGGGCGACGGGGTCAACGACGCACCTGCGCTCACCCAGGCCGACGTCGGCGTCGCGATGGGCCTCAAGGGCACCGAGGCGACGAAGGAGGCCGCCGACCTCGTGCTCACCGACGACAACTTCGCGACCATCGAGCGCGCCGTCGAAGAGGGGCGGCGGATCTATTCGAACATCCGCAAGTCGATCCTGTTCCTGCTGCCGACGAACGGGGCGCAGGCGCTCGTGATCCTCGTCGCGGTTCTGGTCGGGGCGACCCAGCTGCCCCTCGAGCCGGTGCAGGTGCTGTGGATCAACATGGCGACCTCGGTGACGCTGTCGCTCGCGCTCGCCGGCGCGGGCGCCGAGCCCGGCCTCATGGACCAGCCCCCGCGCGGGAAGAACGCGCCCCTGCTCGACGCGCGCATGGGGGTGCGCATCGGGGTCGTCTCGCTGCTGATCGGCGCGGCGACGATGTTCACCTTCTACTTCGAGATCGGCTACGGCGAGAACCTGCGGCAGTCGCAGACCACGGCGGTCACGACGCTCGCGCTGTGCCAGCTCGCCTACCTGTTCAGCTGCCGCTTCCTCGACCGCTCGAGCGTCTCGCTCGCGGTCTTCCGCGGCAACCGGGTGATCTATCTGTCGGCCGCCGTGCTCATCGTGCTGCAGCTGGCGTTCGTGTATTTGCCGTTCATGCACATCTGGTTCCTGTCGGACACGATCGACTGGCATCAGTGGGGGCTGTCGGCGCTGCTCGCGATCGTCGTCTTCTTCCTCGCCGAGGGGAACAAGGCGCTCACGCGGCGGATCGGGGAGACAGGGGGAGCGCGATGAGTGATCGGATGCCGGAACCGGGCGAGCCTGCACAGGAAGCCGCCGCCCCGGCG
>NZ_JBLRDT010000389.1:0-1189 GCF_057512245.1 Gryllotalpicola sp. CP2-P1 | reverse complement strand
GGGGTGATGTAGCGCTTCCCCTTGGTTCCCGCCGTGAGAACGACCGCGCCGGTGAGGCAGCGGCCGCCGCGGCGCATCGCCTGCACGCGGCTGCGCCAGTACCACCGGCCCGAGAGCAGCAGAAGGAGCCCGAGCGGCAGCGCGATGGCGAGGTAGCCGCGGGCGATGGTCAGCTGCGCGAGATAGGCGAGGATCGCGAGCAGCCCGAAGGTGATGAAGGTCGCGTTCGCGACCCGGCCGTACTCGATGAGACCCACCCCGAGGATGCGGCGGTCGCGGGTTCTGGTGGCCCACAGCGCGAGCAGCCAGGCCACGGCGACGATCAGCGCGAGCGCGCGGTACTGCGTCGAGTGGGGTGCGCTGCTGTGCAGGCTCTCTGTGCCGAAGCGTCCGAACTGAGCGACCGTGATCGCGATCGCGATCGCCGCGGCATCCGTCACGATCAGTGCGTACTGGACGCGACGCTGCCAGGCGAGACGCAATGGCTGCGGGGCCACGACGGTGTGGACAGGTATTGCGGATTCGGACATGACGTCCTCCACGCATCGGGTTCTGCCAGGGTTGGTGTCCCCCAGACTAGGTTCACGGCATGCCGTCAAACAGAGCGATCGTCACCTTTTTACGTGAGCGTCGCTCACTTGTCATAGAGGTGAAATGTCGGCGGAAAGAGGCAGCGCGAGGTCGATCAGGGCGCGGTGACGCGCCCGCCAGGAGTTGTCGTCGACGAACCTGCGCCGGGTCTCCTCATCGGCGCGCCCAAGCGCGAGCGCGGCATCCGTCGCCCGCGCGAAGTCGGCGACGTTCTCGGTCAGCAGCACGCGCGGGCCCACGCCGCGCACGGGCGGAAGATCGACCGCGAGCACGGGCGCGCCGGCGGCGAGGTACTCGTAGAGCTTGAGCGGGCTCATCGCCTCGGTGAGCGGCGTGCGCCGGTGCGCGAGCAGCGCGATCTCGGTGGCGCGCAGCACGGCGACCAGTTCGGCGCGGCCCACGTGGGGCGCGATCGTGACGTTGGGCAGTGCGCGCAGCGGTGCCACGTCGCGCTCGTCGGGCACCGAGCCGAGCAGCACGATCGACAGCTCGCGGCGCGCGGTGGCGAGCGCGGCGATGCCTTCGACGTCGATGCGGGTGTCGAGCGTGCCGACGTGCACGGCCCGCGGCCCGGGAAGCGCGGCGAACCATGCGGGCG
>NZ_JBLRDT010000039.1:0-16840 GCF_057512245.1 Gryllotalpicola sp. CP2-P1 | reverse complement strand
CGCGCAATGCGCCCCTGTGCAGGGGAAGACCAGCGCAAGACCGTCACAGCCGCCCCACACGAAGGCGCAGATAAATTGACTCTCAACATGAACGCGTGGCAAGGAATCGTCTGGGCGCTGGCACCCACAGTGCTGGTCGGGCTCGTGTTCTGGTGGGTGATGGCCGCGATCGTGCGCGCCGACCGCACAGAGCGCAAGGTGTACGCCAAGATTGAGGCTGAGGAGCGCGCCAAGAGAGGCTTGCCCTCGAAGAACTAGCGAGAACTAGCGCGCCGCCTAGCGAGCTAGCGATGATCTAGCCCGAGGAGCCTGATGAACGCAGGATTTTGGACCTCGGCGATCATCATCTTCGGTCTCGTCGTCGACTTCATCTTCCGCGTCGTCGCGATCATCGTCGTGCCGCGCAATCGCCGCCCCACGAGCGCGACGGCCTGGCTGCTGGCGATCAACTTCCTGCCGTATATCGGCCTTCTGGTCTTCCTGCTGATCGGCTCGTACAAGCTGCCGAAGCACCGCCGCGCGAAGCAGCAGCAGATCAACCAGTTCATCCTCGACCAGACCGAGGGCATGGAGCGCGTGCGCCGCGACCACCCCTGGCCGGGCTGGCTCGAGCAGGTGGTGCACCTCAACAGAAGCCTCGGTGCGATGCCCCTCGTCGGCGGGAACTCCGCGACGCTCATCACCGACTACCAGCGCAGCTTCGACGAGATGATCGCAGCGATCGACGCCGCCGAGCGCTATGTGCACGTCGAGTTCTACATCCTCACCCTCGACCCGACGACGGCGCCCTTCTTCGACGCCCTCGAGCGGGCCGTTCAGCGCGGCGTCACGGTGCGCGTGCTGCTCGACCACATCGCCAGCCTGCGCACGCGCGGCTATCGCTCGACGATCAAGCGGCTGAACGCGATGGGCGCGCGCTGGCAGCTCATGCTGCCGATCCAGATCTTCAGGGGCCGCTACCAGCGCCCCGATCTGCGCAACCACCGCAAGCTCGTCGTCATCGACGGCCAGGTGGGCTTCATGGGCTCGCAGAACATCATCGACCCGGGCTACGACAAGGCGAGCAACCGCCGCCGCGGCCTGCAGTGGAAGGAGCTCGTCGCACGCCTCGACGGCCCCATCGTCTCGGGCCTCAACGCCATCTTCATCACCGACTGGTACGTCGAGACCGACGAGCTGCTCGCCCGCGAGGCCCGCCTCGTCGAGCCGACCTTCATCGCGCCGCCGCGCGAGCAGATCGACTGCCAGCTCGTGCCGAGCGGCCCGGGGTTCCCCCACGAGAACAACCTGCGCCTCTTCCTCGCGCTGCTCTATTACGCGCAGGAGCAGATCATCATCACGAGCCCCTATTTCGTGCCAGACGAGTCGATGCTCAACGCCCTGCTCACCGCCCTGCAGCGCGGTGTGCGGGTCGAGCTCTTCGTGTCAGAGGTAGCCGACCAGTGGCTCGTGTATCACGCACAGCGCTCGTACTACGAGCAGCTCCTCGAGGCCGGTGTCGTGATCTGGATGTATCGCGCACCCACGATCCTGCACGCCAAGCACTTCACGATCGACGACGAAGTCGCCGTCGTGGGGTCCAGCAACATGGACATCCGCTCGTTCCAGCTCAACAGCGAGATCTCGCTCATGGTGCGCGGCAGGCACTTCGTCAGCGAGCTGCGCGAGATCGAGCAGAGCTACCGTGAGAACAGCCGCCAGCTCACCCGCGAGGAATGGGCGAAGCAGCCCATCCGCTCCACCATCGCCGACAATCTCGCCCGGCTCACGAGCGCGCTGCAATAAGGCCGCAACAGCGCGCGGCTAGGTTGAAGGCATGACGGATGCCTCGAGCAACACTCCTGAGGAATACCCGGCGTCGCGCCGCAGCGACACCGTCGAGAGCCTGCACGGGCACGAGATCGCCGACCCCTACCGGTGGCTCGAAGACCCCGACTCTCCCGAGACGCGCGACTGGGTGACCCGGCAGAACGCCTTCACGGAGCGCGTGTTCGCGAACATTCCCGAGCGGGCATATTTCGCCGAGCTGATGACGCGCGTCGTTTCGCGCCCTCGGGCCGGCACGCCGAGCAAGCACGGCGGCCACTACTTCGTGACCCGCAACGACGGCTCGCGGAACCAGGACCAGGTGTTCGTGGCCGAGACCCTTGACGAGCTGCTCGCCGGCGGCCGAGTGGTGCTCGACCCGAACGAGTGGTCGGAAGACGGCACCACGAGCCTGCGCGGTTTCACCGTCAGCCACGATGGTCGCCACCTGAGCTACAACGTCAGCGAGGGTGGCAGCGACTGGGTCGACATCACGACCGTCGACCTCGGAACGGGTGAGCGCGTCGAGGCGCCGATCCAGACCAAGTTCGGCGCAGCGACCTGGCTGCCCGACGGTGCGTCCTTCCTCTATGAAGCGGTGCCGCACGAGGGGCGCGCGACAGGCGATCAGGCGGGTCACGTGAAGACCGGCCTGCTCAAGCTGCACCGCCTGGGCACGCCCGAGCACGACGACCTCACCGTCGTCGACATCCGTGCCGAGTACAAGCAGGCCTTCGTCTGGGCGCAGGTGAGCAGCGACCAGAGGCTCGCCGTCATCGCGCTCGGCAGCGGAACCGACCGCGAGAACCGCCTGTGGTTCGCTCGCATCACGGCCGGCGCCGACGGGCGCAGCGTCGTCGGCGAGCCGCTGCGCGTCTTCGACGAGCCCGACGCGCAGTACTTCTACGTACGCAACGATGGCGACCGCGTCGTGATCCAGACCGACAACGGCGCCGACAACGGCCGCGTCGTCGCATTCGACCTCGCCGAGTTCGAGCGGACGGGAGCACTCGCCCTCGAGGAGGTCGTGCCCGAGGCATCCGACGCCCTGCAATTCGCCGCGGCCGCCGGGGGCGAGCTCATCGTCGGGCGACTCGTCGACGTGCAGCCCGTGCTGACGCGCTATGCGCTCGACGGCGCCGAGCTCGGTCGGGTCGAGCTGCCGGGCGGCTCCATCGTCGGCTGGTGGAGCGACCAGGATTCCGACGAGTGGTTCGTCGGCCTCTCGACCCCGACCGCACCGACCCGCGCCTACCGCGGCAGCGCAGGGGCGGGCGCGCTCCAGCCGCTCGATGCGCTCGTGCCCGCACCCGCGAGCGGCGAGCAGCTCGCGTTCCCCGACGTGCGCATCGAGCGTGCGCGAGCCACCAGCGCGGACGGCACGCAGGTGCCGTACTTCCTGATCACGCCCGAGAACGCCCCGGATGCCCCGAGCCCGACTCTCCTGTGGGGGTACGGCGGCTTCGACATCCCGATCGAGGCGGACTACCGCGCCCTGTTCGCCGGCTGGCTGGCGGCCGGTGGCGTGCTCGTCGCCGCGAACCTGCGCGGCGGTGGCGAGTTCGGGAAGGCGTGGGCCGAGGCGGGGAAGAAGGACCGCAAGCAGAACGTCTTCGACGACTTCATCGCCGTCGGCGACCACCTCGTCGAGACGGGGGTGACGACGCACGAGCAGCTCGCGATCCACGGCCGCAGCAACGGCGGGCTGCTGATCGGCGCGGTCATGACGCAGCGGCCCGATCTGGCGGCCGCCGCGATCCCCGGGGTCGGCGTGCTCGACATCCTGCGCTTCCACAAGTTCACGGCCGGTGCCGCGTGGACGAGCGACTACGGCGACCCTGAAGACCCGCACGACTTCGAGGTCGAGCTCGCCTATTCGCCGCTGCACAACGTGCGCCCGGTCGCCTACCCGCCGACGCTCGTGCTGACGGGCGACCACGATGATCGCGTGGTGCCGGCGCACAGCCACAAGTTCACCGCCACTCTGCAGGCGGCGCAGCAGGCGGCGATCACGGATGCCCCGATCGTGACGCGCATCGAGACGCAGGCCGGCCACGGCGCGGGCAAGCCGCTCGCGATGGTCGCTGCCGAGGCGGCCGACGTGTTGGCCTTCGCGGCACACTTCACGGGGCTGCGGATCCCGCGCTAGCTGTAGTTCCTCGGCATCTCCTTCTCTCTCCCCCCCTCGCCTCCTTTCCCCCGAAGTGTGAGTTTGGGCGGCTTGAGCGCGGCGTAGGGGACCCGAACTCACACTTCGGGGGAACCGGAGCTCGGGTAAGAGAGGAGGCACCGAGGAGAGAGGAGGCCCGGGGCTACGGGCGCTCGTCTTTGATGTGGATGACCGAGCCGCCGTTCGGCGACGCGACCCGCTCGACCGTGAACAGGCCGATCGCGGCCACGAGGTCGGCGAGCTTCGCGAAGCCCCAGTTGCGCGAGTCGAAGTCGGGCGCCTGGTTGCGAATGAGATTTCCCACCGCCCCGAGATTGGCCCAGCCCTCGTCATCGGATGCATCGCGGATGCCCGTGCGCAACAGGGTCATCAGCCGCGCGTCGCCCCGCAGCGCGTTCTGCGCGGCGGGCTTGGGTGCCGAAGGCGCCGCCCCGTGCTTCGACCGGCCGCCGGTCTTGGCCGCGCCCTCGGCATCGCTCGCCGAGTCGGCCGCCGCCGCAGCCACCGCCGACTCGACCACGTCGAGGTAGACGAAGCGGTTGCAGGCGTTCACGAAGGCCTGCGGCGTCTTGCGCTCGCCGAAGCCGTAGACCGTCGCACCGGACTCGCGCAGCCGCGAGGCGAGCCGCGTGAAGTCGCTGTCCGACGAGACGAGGCAGAACCCGTCGAACCGCCCCGTGTAGAGCAGGTCCATCGCGTCGATGATGAGCGCACTGTCTGTCGCGTTCTTGCCCGCGGTGTAGGCGAACTGCTGCACGGGCTGGATGGCGTGCTCGTTGACGGCGTCCTTCCAGCCCTTGAGCTGCTGGCCGGTCCAGTCGCCGTACATGCGGCGCACCGAGGCGTCGCCGTACTTGCTCACCTCGGCGAGCAGCGCGCCGATGTGCCGGGGCGCCACGTTGTCGGCGTCGATCAGAACGGCGAGGTGCGGCGTCTCCGGCATGCTGCGACCGTACCCCCGTCTACCGCCGCGCCGTGTCGACGAGGCGCTGGATGTACTGCCCGTAGCCGCTCTTGCGCAGCGGCTGCGCCAGCTCCTCGAGCTGGTCGAGGTCGATCCACCCGGCGCGCCAGGCGATCTCCTCGATGCATCCGACCTTGAATCCCTGGCGATCCTCGATCACCTTCACGTACTCGGATGCCTGCATCATCGACTCGAAGGTGCCGGTGTCGAGCCATGCGGTGCCGCGGCGCAGCACCTGCACCTGCAGCTTGCCCGCCGCGAGGTAGCGCTCGTTGACGGTCGAGATCTCGAGCTCGCCGCGCGGGCTCGGCTCGATCGACTTCGCGATCTCGATCACGTCGTTGTCGTAGAAATAGAGACCGGGCACGACGTAGTTCGACTTCGGCTCGGTCGGCTTCTCTTCGATCGACAGCGCGCGGAACTCGGAGTCGAACTCGACGACGCCGTAGCGGCGCGGGTCGCTCACCTCGTAGGCGAAGATCAGGCCGCCGTCGATCTCGGTGTGCTGGCGCAGCGCCGTGCCGAGGCCGGCCCCGTGGAAGATGTTGTCGCCGAGAACGAGCGCGACGGATTCGTCGCCGATGAACTCCTCGCCGATGATGAAGGCCTGCGCCAGGCCGTCGGGTGAGGGCTGCACGGCGTACTCGATGCGGATGCCGAGCTGCGAGCCGTCGCCGAGCAGGGCGCGGAACTGCGAGTTGTACTCGGGCGTCGTGATGATCAGGATCTCGTTGATGCCCGCCATCATGAGCGTCGACAGCGGGTAGTAGATCATCGGCTTGTCGTAGATCGGCATCAGCTGCTTCGAGATGCCCTTGGTGATCGGCCACAGGCGCGAGCCCGAGCCGCCGGCGAGGATGATTCCGCGCATCGCGTCCCTCCCTACGGCCGGCCGAGCGCCCGGTAGTGCCAGCCCGCGGCGCGCCACTTCTCGGGGTCGAGGCAGTTGCGGCCGTCGAGGATGTTCTTCGCGCCGACGCTCTCGCCGAAGGCCACCGGGTCGAGCTCGCGGAACTGCTTCCACTCGGTCAGCACGACCACGGCGTCGGCGTCGGCCGCAGCCTCTTCCGCCGACGAGGCGAAGTCGAGCTCGGGGTGCTGGCGCTGCGCGTTGGGCACGGCCTCGGGGTCGAACGCGACGACCCGCGCACCCTGTGCGCGCAGCTGCGCGGCGACGTCGAGCGCCGGCGAATCGCGGATGTCGTCGGAGTCCGGCTTGAACGCGAGGCCGAGCACCGCGACCTTCTTGCCGCGCAGCGAGCCGTCGAGCAGCTCGCGGGTGAGGTCGACGGCGCGGACGCGGCGGCGGATGTTGATGGCGTCGACCTCCTTGAGGAAGGTCAGCGCCTGGTCGGCGCCGAGCTCGCCCGCGCGGGCCTGGAAGGCGCGGATGTCCTTCGGCAGGCATCCGCCGCCGAAGCCGAGGCCCGCGTTCAGGAACCGGCGGCCGATGCGGGCGTCGTAGCCGATCGCGTCGGCGATCTTGGTGACATCGGCGCCCGTCACATCGGCGACCTCGGCGATTGCGTTGATGAACGAGATCTTGGTGGCGAGGAACGCGTTGGCCGAGACCTTGACCAGCTCGGCGGTCTCGTAGCCGGTCACGACGAGCGGGGTGTCGTTGCCGAGGGCGACGGCGTAGATCTCGTCGAGCACCGCCTTGGCCTTCTCGCCTGCCTCGCCGTCGGGCACGCCGTAGACGAGGCGGTCGGGGCGCAGCGTGTCTTCGACGGCGAAGCCCTCGCGCAGGAACTCGGGGTTCCAGGCGAGCTCGGCCTCGGGCTGCGCGGCCTTCACGATCTCGGCCAGGCGGCGGGCGGTGCCGACCGGGACGGTCGACTTGCCGATCACGAGGTCGCCGGGCTTGAGGTACTGCGCGAGCGAGGTCGCCGCGGCGTCGACATAGGTCATGTCGGCCGCGTACTCGCCCTTCTTCTGCGGCGTGCCGACGGCGATGAAATGCGCGTCGTAGCCGGCCGCCTGAGAGAAGTCGGTCGTGAACTTGAGCCGCCCCGTCGCGCTCGCGGAAGCCAGCAGCTCAGGCAGACGGGGCTCGAAGAACGGCGCGCGACCGGCCGACAGCGCCTCGATCTTGGCCTGGTCGACGTCGATGCCGAGCACTTCGTGGCCGAGTTCCGCCATGCAGGCGGCGTGGACGGCGCCGAGGTAGCCGCAGCCGATGACCGTGATGCGCACGATGCTTCTCTCTTTCAGTCGTGGGGCGGTGTCAGTCGTGGGACAGGTAGTCGTCGAGCGCGACGAGATGGTCGCGGGGAGTGAAGCCGGTCGCCTCGATCTTGTCGAGGGGCAGCACGCTGTTGAGCGGTCGCGGAGCCGCCGATTTGCCGGCGAAGTACTCGTCGGTCGTGACCGCTCGCACGCGCGCCGGCTCGGCGCCGACGGCCGCGAACACGCGCCGGGCGACCGCGGCCCAGCTTAGCGGCGCCCCCGAACCGGTCAGGTTGTAGGTGCCGTAGGCGGCCCCCGAGTCGACGAGGTGCCGGATGCCGGCCGCAAGGTCGCTCGTGAAGCTGAGCCGCCCGACCTGGTCGTCGACGACGGCGGGGTCGACGCCGCGCTCGGCGAGGCCCTTCATGGTGCGCACGAAGTTGGGCCCGTCGCCGATCACCCAGCTGGTGCGCACGATGTAGTGGCGCGGCACGGTGGCGACGATCGCGTCGCCCGCGGCCTTGCTCTGGCCGTAGACGCCGAGGGGGCTGAACGGCTCGTCTTCGGGGTGGCCGTCGGCAGTGCCGTCGAAGACGTAATCGGTCGACACGTGCACGAGTGTGATGCCGTTCGCCGTGGCGACGCGGGCGAGCGCCGCGACGCCGGTGGCGTTCGCCGCCCAGGCGGCGCGGCGCCCGGCATCCCTCTCGGCCTCGTCGACGCGCGTGTATGCCGCGGCGTTCACGATGAGGCCGTAGTCGCGCCACGGCCTGGCCGTCTCGACGCCGGGGGAGGCGAGGTCGAGCGCGGCGCGGTCGGCGAACTCGGCGCCCGGGTAGACCTCGCGCAGCGCCCGCCCCAGCTGCCCGTTCGCGCCGAGCACGAGGGTCTTGCGCGGCGGCATCGGCCGCACCTCCGCGAGGCGCGGGTGCGCCTTGTCCTTGTCGCTCAGCACGGCCTCATCGAGCGGGATCGGCCAGTCGATCGCGACGGTCTCGTCGGCGAGGTTGAGGAAGGTGTACTTCGCGCCGGCATCCGGCGACCAGTGGTCGTTCACGAGGTACGAGTAGACGGTGCCGGGCTCGAGCGTCTGATACGAGTTGCCGACGCCTCGCGGGACGAACACGGCGACCGACGGGTCGATCTCGATCGTGAAGACCGAGCCGAAGCTCGGCCCCTCGCGCAGGTCGACCCACGCAGCGAACACCCGCCCGTGCACGACCGAGACGAACTTGTCCCACGGCTCCGCGTGGATGCCGCGGGTGACGCCCACCTCGTCGTTGAACGAGACGTTGTTCTGCACGGGCCCGAAATCGGGCAGGCCGACGGCGAGCATCTTCTCGCGCTGCCAGTTCTCTTTGAACCAGCCGCGGTTGTCGCCGGGCACCGGCAGATCGAGCACGAGCAGGCCGGGAATCGGGGTCTCGTGCAGCGCGAGCGGCTTCGGGGGCATCGCTGGGGAGTCTATCCAGGGTCGATCAAGGGCGAGTTACCGTCGCGTGACAGGCGCCGCCCGGCGTCACTGGCCCTGTGCGACGTACTTCGCCTCGGTCGCGGCCTTCTGCGGCATCCACCACGCCTCGTTGGCCCGGTACCAGTCGATGGTCGCGGCGAGCCCCGCCTCGAAGTCCTGGAACTCGGGCCGCCACCCGAGCTCGGTGCGCAGCTTGGTCGAGTCGATCGCGTAGCGCAGGTCGTGCCCTGCGCGGTCGACGACGTGGTCGTAGGCATCCGTCGGCTGCCCGGTGAGCTTCAGGATCAGCTCGACCACCGACTTGTTGTCCTTCTCGCCGTCGGCGCCGATGAGATAGGTCTCGCCGATCACGCCCTTCTCGACGATGGTCAGCACGGCGCTCGAGTGGTCGTTCGCGTGGATCCAGTCGCGCACGTTGAGGCCCGCGCCGTAGAGCTTGGGCCGCTCGCCGGTGAGCACATTGGTGATCTGGCGCGGAATGAACTTCTCGACGTGCTGATAGGGCCCGTAGTTGTTCGAGCAGTTCGAGATGGTCGCCTGCACGCCGAAGCTGCGCACCCAGGCGCGCACGAGCAGGTCGCTGCCGGCCTTGGTCGACGAGTAGGGCGAGCTCGGGTTGTAGGGCGTCTGCTCGGTGAAGCGCTGCGGGTCGTCGAGCTCGAGATCGCCGTAGACCTCGTCGGTCGAGATGTGGTGGTAGCGCACCCCGTGCTTGCGCACCGCCTCGAGCAGCGTGAACGTGCCGACCAGGTTCGTGTCGACGAACGGGCGCGGGTCGTGCAGCGAGTTGTCGTTGTGGCTCTCGGCCGCGTAGTGGACGACGACATCGGATGCCTCGACCAGCGGATCCACGACGGAGGCATCGGCGATGTCGCCCTTGACGAAGCGGAACCGGCTCTCGGGCAGACCCGCGAGGCTCGCGAGGTTCCCGGCGTAGGTCAGCTTGTCCAGAACGGTGACGTGGTCGTCGGTGTTCTCGATCAGGTAGTGGACGAAGTTCGAGCCGATGAAGCCGGCGCCACCGGTGACGAGGACTCTGCGCATGCGCACCAGGCTAGCGGGAGGCTCCTGCGGCCCGGGGAGGGCGGCCGACCCGTGAGCACGGCAACGGCCTACTGTCTTCGCGGCGTGAGGCGCACGGTCGGCAGCACGGGAGCCGGCAGCGGCCCCTCCCCGCGCGACTCGGGCACGAAGCCGAACCGGCCGCCTGGCGACCGCGGCCCGTCGATGGCCTGCTGCTGCCAGTCCTCGCGGGCGCGCACGATGTCGTCGTGGCTGCGACCCACGAAGTTCCACCACATCACGATCGGCTCGCCGAGCGGTTCACCGCCGAGCAGCAGCAGGCGCGTCGCGGCGGTCGCATAGATGCGGACCCGGGTGCGGCCCGGCTCGAGATAGCCGAGCTCGCGCTCCGCGAGCGGAGCCCCGTCGAGTTCGACGCGCCCCTGGTCGACCAGGACTCCGTGCTCGAAGGCGGGGTCGAGGCCCAGATCGAGCTCCGCGCCGCACGGCAGCTCGAGCTGCGCGCCGAGAAGAGGCGAGTGCACGCCGGCCTGGGCGGCGTGCTCCGGGTGGTCGCGCAGCGCGCCGATGAACACGTGGGTGCGCACCGCTGCGCCGGCATCCGTGCTCAGCTCGAACGGCTCGGGCTCGGTGTGCTCGAACGACGGGGCGCGGTCGCGCGCGGCATCCGGCAGCATCAGCCACAGCTGCACGCCGTGCAGCACGGCCGTCTGGGGCGTCGAGTACTCCGTGTGCGAGATGCCATGGCCGGCCGTCATGAGGTTCAGCTCGCCGGGCCGCACGAGGGCGTCCGACCCGACCGAGTCGCGGTGCCGGATCTCGCCGCGGAACAGCCACGACACGGTCTGAAGGCCGATGTGCGGGTGCGGCGGCACCGACATGCCCCCGGTGGCCGACACATCGTCGGGGCCGTAGTGGTCGAGGAAGCACCAGGCGCCGATCGTCGAGCGGCGGCGCTGCGGCAGCGTGCGGTGCACGGTCATCGCGCGCGGGCCGCCGAGCGGCACCTCACGCGGCTGGAGCACCACCATGGGCGCTGCGGATTCCCCGGCCGCACGGCAGTCGCCGAGCAACTCGGTCGGGTCGAGCTCGAGGTTGCTCACGCGTGCGAGCCTACGGCGTTCGGACACCTGCGCCCCTCTACGATGTTGCGCATGCGCAGCCCCCGCCCCCGCTTGATGAAGGGATTCGCCGCGCTCGCCGCGGCGGGTCTTCTGCTCGCGGGCTGCGCGCAGCAGGCATCCGTCTCGCCCGACCCGGTCGAGCACTACAAGGGCGAGCCGAAAGGCGTCACCGCGCCGGCGTCGAGCGCCGGCGGCGCGCCCTGGGCGGTGTGGATGGACAAGGCGGGCGACGAGTTCGCCGTCACCCTGTACGGCTCGGCCGACTGCCCGCCGTACGCGACCGGCTACAAGGTCACGGCGCCCGATCAGATCACCATGAAGCTGAAGAAGGCGGCGGGCGACTGCCCCGACGGCTACATGCCGTTCACGACCGTCTTCCAGACCCCGCCGAACCTCGACCGCGAGGTGACGATCCAGTTCACGGCCCAGCAGACGCACTTCTACCTCGCGCCGATCAAGAAGAAGTAGGGGTCTGGTCTCCATTCGGCTTCGCCGAGTCGACCTGCGGTCTGCGACCGCGATCACGCCTGGGGCGAACAGGGGCATGCATCCCCTGACCCCCTGGTTACTCTCGATGTAACGCGGCTGCCAGCCCAGTCGTGACGAGAGGTGACTAATGTTCGAGAGGTTCACGGACCGGGCCCGCCGGGTCGTCGTCTTGGCTCAAGAAGAGGCCAAGATGCTCAACCACAACTACATCGGCACCGAGCACATCCTGCTCGGGCTGATCCACGAGGGCGAGGGCGTCGCCGCCAAGGCCCTCGAGTCCCTTGGTATCTCCCTTGACGCGGTGCGCGAGCAGGTGCAGGACATCATCGGCCAGGGTCAGCAGCAGCCGACCGGCCACATCCCCTTCACCCCGCGTGCGAAGAAGGTGCTTGAGCTGTCTCTGCGCGAGGCGCTGCAGCTCGGCCATAACTACATCGGCACCGAGCACATCCTGCTCGGCCTGATCCGCGAGGGCGAGGGTGTCGCAGCCCAGGTCCTCGTGAAGCTCGGGGCAGACCTGAACCGGGTGCGCCAGCAGGTCATCCAGCTCCTGTCCGGCTATCAGGGCAAGGAGCAGGTGCAGGTCGGCGGTGCGAACGAGCAGCAGCAGGCGCAGGCCGGCTCGCAGATCCTCGACCAGTTCGGCCGCAACCTGACGCAGGCCGCGCGCGAGGGCAAGCTCGACCCGGTGATCGGGCGCGAGAAGGAGATCGAGCGCGTGATGCAGATCCTGTCGCGCCGCTCGAAGAACAACCCCGTGCTGATCGGCGAGCCCGGCGTCGGCAAGACCGCCGTCGTCGAGGGTCTCGCCCAGGCGATCGTGCGCGGCGACGTTCCCGAGACGCTGAAGGACAAGCAGCTCTACACGCTCGACCTCGGGTCGCTCATCGCCGGTTCCCGCTACCGCGGTGACTTCGAAGAGCGCCTGAAGAAGGTCACGAAGGAGATCCGCACCCGCGGCGACATCATCACCTTCATCGACGAGATCCACACGCTCGTCGGCGCGGGTGCCGCAGAGGGCGCGATCGACGCAGCGTCGATCCTCAAGCCGCTGCTCGCCCGCGGCGAGCTGCAGACGATCGGCGCGACCACGCTCGACGAGTACCGCAAGCACTTCGAGAAGGATGCCGCGCTCGAGCGCCGCTTCCAGCCGATCCAGGTCGCCGAGCCGTCGCTGCCCCACGCGATCAACATCCTGAAGGGGCTGCGTGACCGCTACGAGGCGCACCACAAGGTGTCCATCACCGATGGCGCGATCGTCGCCGCGGCGAACCTGAGCGACCGCTACATCAGTGACCGCTTCCTTCCCGACAAGGCGATCGACCTGATCGACGAGGCCGGCGCCCGCCTGCGCCTGTCGATCCTGTCGGCTCCGCCTGAGCTGCGCGAGTTCGACGAGAAGATCGCCGGCGTTCGTGAGAAGAAGGAAGCCGCCATCGAGGACCAGGACTTCGAGAAGGCCGCCTCGCTGCGCGACGAGGAGAAGAACCTCCTCGGCGAGCGGCTGCGCCTCGAGAAGCAGTGGAAGTCGGGCGACGTCAAGACGACCGCAGAGGTCGACGAGGGCCTGATCGCCGAGGTGCTCGCGCAGGCGACGGGCATCCCCGTCTTCAAGCTCACGGAAGAGGAGTCCTCGCGCCTTGTCTTCATGGAGAAGGCGCTGCACGAGCGCGTCATCGGCCAGGAAGAGGCCATCTCGGCCCTTGCCAAGACGATCCGCCGCACGCGCGCCGGCCTCAAGGACCCGCACCGCCCGTCGGGCTCGTTCATCTTCGCCGGCCCCACGGGCGTCGGTAAGACCGAGCTCGCCAAGGCGCTCGCCGAGTTCCTCTTCGACGACGAGTCGGCGATGATCTCGCTCGACATGTCCGAGTACGGCGAGAAGCACACCGTCTCGCGGCTGTTCGGCGCCCCTCCCGGGTTCGTCGGCTTCGAAGAGGGCGGCCAGCTCACCGAGAAGGTGCGCCGCAAGCCGTTCTCGGTCGTGCTCTTCGACGAGATCGAGAAGGCGCACCCCGACATCTTCAACTCGCTGCTGCAGATTCTTGAAGAGGGCCGCCTGACCGACGGCCAGGGCCGTGTGGTCGACTTCAAGAACACGGTCATCATCATGACGACCAACCTCGGCACCGCAGCGATCTCGGGCGGTCCCGTCGGCTTCCAGGCCGAGGGCGACACCGGCCAGTCCAGCGAGTACGACCGTATGCGCGGCAAGGTGATGGAGGAGCTGAAGAAGAACTTCAAGCCCGAGTTCCTGAACCGTGTCGACGACATCATCGTGTTCCCGCAGCTGACCAAGCCCGAGCTGCGCCAGATCGTCGACCTGTTCATCAAGCGTCTCGGCACGCGCATGCTCGATCGCGACCTGACCGTCGAGATCACGGATGCCGCGAAGGACCGCCTCATCGAGATCGGCTTCGACCCGTCGCTCGGCGCCCGGCCGCTGCGCCGCGCCGTGCAGCGCGAGGTCGAGGACCGGCTCTCCGAGAAGATCCTCGCGGGCGAGCTCAACGCGGGCGACCACGTGCTGGTCGACTTCGAGTCGGGCGATTTCACCTTCGGCATCGCGCCGCGCGGTGAGAAGGTCGGCAGCATCGCAGGCGGCGGCTCGCACGTCGCCGGCGGTGTCACCCCTGACCTCGCGATCACCTCGGACTAGCTGTCCGGTTCGACGGGCCCTTCCTGCTTCGGCAGGAGGGGCCCTTCGTCGTGCACGCCCCAATTGCGCTGCTCGGATCCGCTTCGCGCTGCTCGGATCCGGGCAGCGTCGAGCGGATCCGAGCAGCGCGACCGCGGGTGGGCGACCGCGGGTGGCGCGCGGTGCGTGCGGCGTGAGCGGCGTGAAAGCGGCACGACAGCCCCGTGAAAGTCGGGCCTGGTCCACTGGTTGTCATGACCACCACGACCATCGCACCCACCCGGAGCTACCCCTCGCTGCGCGCGGCCTGGATTCCGCTCGCGGCACTCTGCCTCGCCTTCTTCGTCGAGATGGTCGACAACACGCTGCTGAGCATCGCGCTGCCGACCATCGGGCGTGATCTCGGCGGCAGCACCACCGCTCTGCAGTGGGTCACCGGCGCCTACTCGCTCACCTTCGGCGGCCTGCTGCTGACCGCCGGCTCGATCGCCGACCGGTTCGGGCGCCGACGCGTGCTGCTGATCGGGCTCGCCGTCTTCGGCCTGCTCAGCCTGCTGGTGATCTGGGTGCACTCCACGGGCGAGCTGATCGTGCTGCGGGCCGCGCTCGGCGTCGCCGCGGCCGCCATGGCGCCCATCACCAACTCGCTCGTCTTCCGCCTGTTCGAAGGCGAAGCCGAGCGGATGCGCGCGATGACCCTCATGATCGTCGTCGGAATGGGCGGATTCATCCTCGGCCCGGTGCTCGGCGGCACGGCGCTCGCGCACCTCAGCTGGCAGTGGCTGCTCGTGGTGAACGCCCCGATCGCCCTCATCGCCGTGGTCGGCGTGCGCATCGGTGTCGCCGCAGACCGCCGCGAGGACCTGACCACCGACAAGCTCGACCTGCCCGGCGCGATCCTCAGCATCATGACGATCGGCCTCGCCTGCTTCGTCGGGACGAGCGGTGTGCAGTACGGCTGGCTGTCGGCCGCCACGATCGCTTCCGTGATCGGCGCGCTGGCGGCGCTCGCCGCATTCATCTGGCACGAGCTGCGCACGCCGTCGCCGATGCTCGACCTGCGCCTGTTCGTCAACGGCACGATCCGCGGCGCGTTCATCGCCGAGATCGGCGCCGCGGTCGCGATGGCGGCCGTCATGTTCGCCCTCATCCTGCACTTCCAGTACGCCTACGGCTGGAGCCCCGTGCGCGCCGGCCTCGCCAACCTGCCGATGATCGCGACGATGGTCGCCGCGGCGCCGCTCACCGAGTGGCTCGTGAAGCGGTTCGGGCACCGGGTCACGACCCTCATCTCGGCGGCCCTGCTCGCCGGCTCGCTGTTCGGCCTCGCCTGGGGCGTGTCGCACGGCTACCTCGCGGTGGCGATCTTCATGGTGACGCTCACCCTCGGTCTGCGCAGCATCATGACCGTCTGCGGCGTGGCGCTCGTGGCCGCGATGCCCGAGAACCGCACGTCGATCGGCACCGCGCTCAGCGACACCGGTCAGGAGCTCGGCACCAGCGTCGGCACCGCCGTCGTCGGCACCCTGATCGCCGCGCTGGTCACCAAGGTTCTGCCCGCGGGCGTCTGGACCCCCTCCCTGGTCGCCTCGTTCTTCCACGGCGAGAGCGTCACCTTCATCGTCATCGGCGTGGTCGTCGGCATCATCACCGGCTGGGGCGCGCTCTACCTGACCGGCTCGCGTGAGACCGAAGAGGCGCACTGAGCCTCGGCGCTGCGCGCCGCGACGGGGAAGCCTGCCGCGGCGCGCCGCTACGGTTGAGGCGTGACTGGATTCAGCGTGCGCCGCGCGCGCACGAGCGACGTGCGGGGCATCCGCGACCTCATCTCACCGCTGGTCGACCAGCGCATCCTGCTCGGCAAAGAGCTCGTGACGCTGTTCGAGGCCGTGCAGGAGTTCCGCGTCGCCGAAGACGATGACGGCCATCTGATCGGCGTGGGCGCGCTGCACGTCATGTGGGAGGACCTCGGCGAGGTGCGCACGCTCGCCGCGGCGTCCGAGTGGCGGGGGCGCGGCGTGGGGCACGCGATCCTCGATCGCCTCGAGGCGGACGCCCGTGATCTCGGTCTCTCGCGCCTGTTCTGCCTCACCTTCGAGACCGAGTTCTTCGGCCGCCACGGCTTCGCCGACATGGGCTCAGAGACGGTCGACCCGGCGGTGTTCGCCGAGCTGCTGCGCTCGACCGATGACGGCGTCGCGGAGTTCCTCGACCTCGCCCGCGTGAAGCAGAACACCCTCGGCAACACCCGCATGATCAAGCACCTCTAGGCGCCGGCAACCTGTTCCCCGACACCCGGCTCCCCGGCAACCTGTTCCCGTTCCGGACGTCGGTGCCCGTAGCCGCAGGCGCATCCGTCCGGAACGGGAACAGGTCGCTGCGGGAGGCCAGCGCGTGCTCGGTCAGCCGGCGCAGGGTGGCGAAGCCGTCGCCCGACAGCACGGATTCGAGATGGCCCTGGATCGAGGCGATGCCCGGCCCCCGCAGCGCCGTCACAATGCCGTCAGGGTCGACGGATGCCTCGAGCCTGACCTCTGCGTGCGAGGCGGTGGCCGCCGCCCGGGCGCCGAAGGTGTTGTAGAAGCCGATGGCGGCGGGCTCGCCGAAGACGTCGACGTCCAGGCGCACGCCCTGGCGCGGTGCGGGCAGCGGGGCGAGGTCGTAGCCCGCGAGCCCCGCGAGCACCTGGTGGCTGAGGCAGACCGCGAGCAGCGGGGCCGCGGCCCGCACGCGCTCGAGCATCAGCGCGCGCAGTCGGGCGATCCTGCGTTCGGAGAGGTCGCGCGGGTCGCCCGGCCCTGGGCCGAACACGACGAGATCGTCCTCATCGACGCGCTCGACCGCGGCCCAGTGCGCGAGCCGCACCTCGAGGCCGAGGTGGCGCAGCTGATGGGCGAGCATGGTCGTGAACTGGTCCTCGTTGTCGATGACGAGTGCGGATTTCCCCGCAAGCGGCGGCGCCGCGGCATCCACCGCCTGCGGC
>NZ_JBLRDT010000388.1:0-1209 GCF_057512245.1 Gryllotalpicola sp. CP2-P1 | reverse complement strand
GCGCCTCGAAGGCGGTGGCGGCCGCGAGCGCCAACGAGTCGGCGCCCCCGCTCAGCGCGACGAGCACCAGCGAGGCATCCGCAAGCCCCGAGAACGAGCCGCGCACCGCGCGGCGCACGTCCGCGATGGCGGGCGTGAGGCGCGGCCGGCGCGCGTCGGCGTCTGTGGGCACTGACTAAAGTTAGCGGCATGACCAACAGCTACGACGCCGTCATCGAGATTCCGCGCGGCAGCCGCAACAAGTACGAGGTCGATCACGAGACCGGCCGGGTCTACCTCGACCGCGTGCTCTTCACGAACTTCACGTACCCGACCGACTACGGCTTCTTCGAGAACACGCTCGGCGAAGACGGCGACCCGCTCGACGTGCTCGTGCTGCTCGACTACCCGCTGTTCCCGGGCGTCGGGGTCAAGGTGCGCCCGGTGGGCGTGCTGCACATGAGCGACGAGGCGGGCGGCGACGACAAGGTCATCGCCGTGCAGTACAAGGACCCGCGCTGGAGCCACATCCAGGACGTCGACGACATTCCCGAGTACACGAAGAAGGAGATCCAGCACTTCTTCGAGCACTACAAGGACCTCGAGCCGGGCAAGTGGGTCAAGGTCGACGAGTGGGGCTCGGCGGCCGATGCCGAGAAGCTCGTCGAAGAGGCCATCGAGCGCCTGAAGACGCAGGGCCACTGAGCCCGCTCACGAACCCCCGGTGGAGGAATCCCCGGGGGTTCGTCGTATGTCAGCGACCCATCGACGGGCGCGCGACGACCGAGATCGGTGCGCCCCAGACGGGCTGCTCCTTGACGTTCTCGCCGGCCTGCGGGGCGGCGATCATCATGCCGTTACCGATGTAGAGCCCCACGTGGTACAGGTCGTACGGCGCGGTTCCCCAGAAGATGAGGTCGCCGGGCTGGGCCTGGCTGCGCGGCACGAGCTGGCCGAGGGCGGCGGCCTGCCGGTACTGCATGCCCACGCCGTGCCCGCCGATGTAGACGCCCGCGCTCGAGTAGGCCATCATCGTGAGCCCCGAGCAGTCGAACGAGTTCGGGCCGGCGCCGCCGAAGACGTACGGCTTGCCGATCTGCGCGCGCGCGTAAGCGATCGCCTGGTTCACGATGGCGGCATTGGGTGCGCCGTTCCCCGTCTGGGGAGCGGGGGCGGATGACCCGCCCGACGACCCGCCGGAAGAAGACCCCGAGCCGCCCGAGCTTCCGC
>NZ_JBLRDT010000387.1:0-1212 GCF_057512245.1 Gryllotalpicola sp. CP2-P1 | reverse complement strand
CGACGCGCGGGCACGGCGGGCACGGGCGCGCTCGCGGGAGAGCGCGACGTTGTAGAGCACGAACGCGAGGGCGATGAAGACGAGCATCACGCCGGCCCCGGTGATGACGATCGGGATCGCGGGATTCGAGCCCTCGGCCGCCTCGGCCGCGCCGTCGGTGATGGTCGTGAGCTGGATGCGGTCGGCCGCCGCGACCTTCGCCGCGTTCTGCTGCCGCAGCACGTAGGTCTGGAACTGCTCGGCCGCCGTGCGCGAGATCTTCTCGGCCCGGCTCGCGCTGTCGCTCTCGCCGACGACGTTGATCATCGGCAGGGTGTACTTGCCCGGGAACTGCTCGCTGCCGGCCGGCTGGGTCGTGCGGCTGACCGCCGTGAGGCCGTCGTCGGGGCCGAAGGCGCCGAGGCTGGCCTCGACCTGCTGGCGGATCGTGTCGCCCGAGATCAGATAGGCGTAGACGACGGCCGTCTGGGCGAGGTTGGTCTGCTGCACCGACTGGCCGGGTGCCTGGGTGGGCCCGACCTGCTGGTCGGTGTAGATCGACTGGTCGGACGAGCCGAGCATGATCGTCGTGGCCGCCGTGTACTGCTGGGTCGTGCGCGAGACGAGCTTGCCGTCGACGAGGGTGAAGCCGGCGACCAGTGCGGCCATCGCGGCGACGACGAGGCCCACGAGAAGCAGCCACTTGTAGCGCCAGAGAACCCTGAGGTAGTGAGGAACGTCCATGTGCGTCGCCTTCTCTCGGGATGGGATCGATGGGGTCGGTGCGGCTCCGCACCCGGATGGGACTTTTTCAGCGTGCACCCGGCACCTTGACAGTGATGTTTCCTCACATTGCCGTCATGTAAAAGGTTCACGACGGATCCTCACATCCTCTACCGGCCGTCGCGGGACTGCCGCACGGTTAGTCCCATGACCCGCCCGCTGACGGTTTTCTATGCGTTTCCCCACGCGCTGGGCGCGGCGGGAATCGGCTGGACGGCCTGGAATCAGGTGGTCGAGCTGGCCGCGGCGGGGCATCGCGTGCACGTCGTCGCGGCGTCGCTCGATCGGCCGGCGCCGGGCGCGGCGAGCGTGCTCACCACCTTTCAGAAGGGGCGGGTGCGGATGCCTCATCGGGCGATCGGGCGTGAGAACGCTTTCGCCCTGAACGACCTCATGACGGCCCGGGCGCTGCGGCGCCTCGCCGCCCGCGAGCCCGTCGACGTGGTGCAC
>NZ_JBLRDT010000386.1:0-1215 GCF_057512245.1 Gryllotalpicola sp. CP2-P1 | reverse complement strand
CCGATCTGCAGCGGTGTCGCCGCGGCGGGTGCCGCGGCCGCCTCGGCCGACGTAGAGACCAGAGCTCTCGGCGTGTGCGCATTTGCGGCCAGCGCCGCGGCCGCGCCGCCACCGGCGGCGACGGCAAGGCCTGCTGAGAGCGTGATGATCCTCCCGGGTCGGTGCATGGTCGGATGCCTCCGTTCCGTTCCCCCTACGGCGGCCGAGGCGGCCGTCATACGAGTGCATTGCCACGACCCCCGAATGCGTTACACGCGATTTTCCGATCGCCGCCGCCGGGCCTGGCGGAGCCGGCATCCGCCCCTACGACGACCGCGTCTCGGGGCGCGTGCCGGCATGCTCGATCATGCGCTCGAGCAGAGCCTGCAACTGCAGCCGCTCCCCCTCGTCGAGGCCGCCGATGAGCGGCGCGAGCGCCTGCTCGAGGTCGGCACGCACTTCCCGCGCGAGCCGCGCGCCGGCTGGCGCGATCGTGACCAGCGCCGCGCGGCGATCGCCGTCATCGGGCACGCGCTGCAGAAGCCCGCGCTTCTCCGCGCGCACGACGAGACCCGACAGGGTCGACTTCTCGAGACCCAGCACCTGCGCGAGCTCGCTCATGCGCAGCCTGCGATCGCGCAGGATTCCGATCGCGCGCGCCTGAGTGAGTGAGAGATCGCGATCGGATGCCGCAGCGCTGAGCACCCCCGTCGTCACGAAGGCGACCTGGGCGAGCGCGTCGATGAGGTCTTCCCGTTCTGCAGCCACGCGGCCAGTGTAGTTGACATGGTTCGTATCACAAACTACTTTGATTCGTGACACGAACTAACCGGAGGTGCGCCATGAAAGCCGCAGTCGTCACCGATTTCTCTCAGCCCCCGCGCTGCACCGACTTCCCCGAGCCGGCCGCCCCGAGCGGCGGCGAACTCGTCGTCGACGTGCTCGCCGCCGGACTGCACCCCCGGGTGCGCTCGCAGGCCGACGGGTCGCACTACACGAGCACCGGAACACTGCCCATGGTTCCCGGCGTCGACGGCGTGGGGCGCGACGCCGAGGGCCGCCTGAGGTACTTCGTGCTCGACGAGCCGGTGCTCGGCGCCATGGCCGAGCGCACCGTCATCGACGCGCGACGCAGCGTCCTGCTGCCCGCGGGAGCCGACCCGGTCGCGGTCGCGGCTGCGGTGAATCCCGTGATGTCCTCGTGGCTCGCCCTCCGCGCACGGGCCGCATTCCAGC
>NZ_JBLRDT010000385.1:0-1226 GCF_057512245.1 Gryllotalpicola sp. CP2-P1 | reverse complement strand
GCGCCCTGGGTCGTCGCGGCGATCGCCGTCGCCGTCGCTGTGGTCGCCGCAGCGGTCATCGGCTGGGCGCAGCTGCAGCGCCCCGCCGACCCGGCGCAGACGGCGACCCGCTTCTGGCGCCTGCTCGCCGACGGCAAGGCGCAGGAAGCACTGGCACTCACCAGCACTGCCGCCGACAGCGTGCCCAACGGGCTGCTGCTCGGCGACGCCGTCTACGGCAAGGCCGACCGCGGCATCGCTCAGGTCGAGGCGCGCTCCTTCCGGCGCACGGGCGATGAGGCATCCGGCACCATCGCCTACACCCAGCACGGCACGCGGCGCACCGCACGCGTCGAGCTCGCGCTCGTCCGCCGCGGATTCCTCACCGCGCCGAGCTGGCAGATCACGAACGCGCCGCTCGCGCGCGTCGACGTGACGGTCGCGAGCGACGGCCAGGCCGACGCGCTGTCGGTGAACGGGTCGTCGTTGCCGCTGCCGAGCGGCGACGGGAAGCTCGCGGTTCCGGCGCTGCCGGGCAGCTACACCTTCGCGCTCGGCGACACGAGCGGCCTGTTCGGCCCGGTGCCGCGCACGGTCGCCGTCACCGGCGCGACTGCGGCGGTGACGCTCGGCATGAAGCCGACGAGCAAGCTGGGCGAGCAGTCTGTCGCGCAGGCGACGAAGACGGTGAGCGGATGCTTCGCCCAGCCGAGCCTGAGCGGGTGCCCCATCGCCGACGGCGTCCGCAACGTCTTCAACCTCACGGCCGAGACGTCGGTGACGTACCGGCTGACCCGGGCGCCCCGGTTCTCCTTCGATGCCACGACGATGCGCGTGAGCTCGAGCGCCGACGGCGAGGTGGTCGCGACCGGCAGCGACCCGAACCTCGGGCAGTTCCAGAATACGGCGCAGGTCTCCTTCGCGTTCGACGTCGCGGTGACGGGCGGCAAGATCGCCCTCACGTCGCACGACGGCGGGGTCAGCAACACCAACAAGGTGCTGAGTTCGCGCGACTGACCCCGTCGCCGGGGTGCCGCCCGGTGCCGCCCGAGCGCGCCGCGCGTGCGGCCTGCGCGCCGCCCGGCCACCTCACACGCTTCGAGCGCGCCGGACGCACACGTCCCCCGAGGCCGATCGTCCAATTCGTCCGACTCGCGGAGTTTTGTACGAAGCGCCTCGGGGTGACGTGCAGACCCCCGGCTCACGCCGCGTCGAGGAACTCCACCTCCACCTCGTGGCGCGGCGCG
>NZ_JBLRDT010000384.1:0-1244 GCF_057512245.1 Gryllotalpicola sp. CP2-P1 | reverse complement strand
CTGCTCGAGACCGCCGAAGGCCCCGTCGGCCTCTCGCTGATCGGGGCGAGGAACACCGACGTCGCACTCATCGAGCTCGCGGCATCCGTCGCCGAGTCCCTGAACGGAAAGGACGCCGCGTGACGCACCCGGCCATCCACCCGCCGCACCGCCTGCTCATGGGCCCCGGCCCGATCACGGCCGACCCGCGCGTGCTGCGCGCCATGTCGGCCGCCCTGGTCGGGCAGTACGACCCCGTGATGACGGGCTACATGGCCGAGACGCAGGCGCTCTACCGCGAGGTGTTCCGCACCGGCAATGCCGCCACGCTGCTCGTCGACGGCACCTCGCGCGCAGGCATCGAGGCCGCTCTCGTGTCGCTGATCGAGCCGGGCGACCGCGTGCTCGTGCCGATCTTCGGACGCTTCGGCTTCCTGCTGCAGGAGATCGCCGCGCGCTGCGGCGCCGAGGTGCACACCATCGAGCGCGAGTGGGGCGAGGTGTTCCCGCCCGAGCAGATCATCGCGGCGCTGGACGAGGTGCGGCCCAAGCTGCTGGCGCTCGTGCACGGCGACACGTCGACGACGCTGGCGCAGCCGCTCGCCGAGATCGGCGCGGCCTGCCGTGAGCGGGGCATCCTGTTCTACACGGACGTCACCGCGTCGCTCGGCGGCAACGAATTCGCGGCGGATGCCTGGGGGGTCGACGCCGCCACGGCAGGCCTGCAGAAGTGCCTCGCCGGCCCGTCGGGCTCGTCACCCATCACCCTCTCGGACCGGGCCGTCGCCGTGATCGAGGCGCGTAAGAGCATCGAGGCGGGCATCCGCGACGACGACTCGCAGGTGCTCGCGCAGCCGATCCGCTCGAACTACTTCGACCTGGGGCAGATCCTCGACTACTGGGGCGAGAAGCGCCTCAACCACCACACCGAGGCGACATCGATGCTCTACGCCGCGCGGGAGTGCGCCCGGCTGCTCGCAGAGGAAGGCATGGCCGCGGCCGTCGCCCGGCACGCGCTGCACGGCGGTGCGATGGCGGCGGGGCTCACGGGCCTCGGCCTCGAGCTCTTCGGCGACCAGGCGCACCGCATGAACAACGTGATCGGGGTCGTCATCCCCGCAGGCGTCGACGGCGAGGCGGTGCGCGGCGCCCTGCTCGCCGACTACGCCATCGAGATCGGCACCTCGTTCGGCCCGCTGCACGGCCGCATCTGGCGCATCGGCGTCATGGGCTACAACGCCCGCCGCGACGCCGTTCTCACGACG
>NZ_JBLRDT010000383.1:0-1262 GCF_057512245.1 Gryllotalpicola sp. CP2-P1 | reverse complement strand
CAGCGGCAGCGTGAACACGGCCGTCACGACCGCGAGGGTGGCGGCGAGCCCCGCGGCGCCGGCGAGCACGCGCACACCGGCCCGGGTCAGAACGGTTCTGCGGTCGCTCACAGCTGGGTCTCCTCGTCGGAGCCGCCGACGGCGGCATAGGCGGGTTCGAGCTCGACGCCCGGCTCGGCGGTCTGCTCGAGGTCGGGGTCGGGGCGATCGGATGCCTCGGCCGGGTCCTCGGGAACGCGGGTGGCCTCACCCCCGCCCTTCGGCCGGCGGATCCGCCGCCGGGGAGCGGCGGTGTTGCCGATCGGCACCGCGAGCAGCGCGAACACGCCGAACACGACGACGAGCATCAGGATGATGAGCGGCTGCCGCCAGCCGCCGGGGTTGTCGGGCAGCGCCACGGGCGCGATGTCCTTCGTAGTGCTCCACAGCGTGCCGTTCGACGTGCTGCCGACGCGGGCGAGCAGCGGGTCGCTGTCGAGCGCGGTCGCGGCGCGGTCGCCGAACGCCTTCTGGCTGACATCGGGCGACTGCCCTGTGTGCAGGAAGACGAAGCTGATGCCGAAGCGCTTCAGATCGGCGGCCGCGTCGAAGCCGCTGCGCGAGACGAGGTTCACGGCCAGTCGGGCGAGCTCGGCGTTGCTGGCGGACAGGCTCGGCTCAGTGGACTCGAGCGTGCTCTGCTGCTCGAGGGTCTCGCCGGAGCCGTGCACGACGCCGGCCGTGATCTCGCCCGTGTCACCCGGCGTGACGACGAGAGTCGCCGTGCGCGGCTCGCTCGCCGCCTCGGCCATGACGTAGGCGGGCAGCTGGCCGCCCGGGTTCGAGATCACGGCGGCCGAGCCGAGCAGCCCGGTCGCGGCGAGGGGCACCACAGCGGCGATCGCGCCGACGGAGGCGACCCAGGCCGGGCCGACGGAGAAGCGGCCGAGCGCGGCGAGCGCGAACAGCGCGGCACCGGTGAGCCCCAGCCAGTACAGGCTGAGCCCTGACCCGGCCCAGAGCCTGACCGAGTGCGCTCCGGAGACCTGCAGCGCGCTGTGCGAGGCGACGGCCGCGGTCGCGAGCCCGAGGAACGCGCCGAGAAGCGCGCCGCCTGCCCGCACGGTGGGGCGCAGGAACAGCGCGAGCAGCGCGAGCACCATGAGCGGCGCGACCAGCACGATGAGGAGCACGGTCAGGGCGCCGGTCGACCAGCCGAGCGTGTGCGCGAGACTCTGCCAGCCGCTCGTCGCGCCGCCGGGGAATCCGAGCAGCAGCTGCCA
>NZ_JBLRDT010000382.1:0-1280 GCF_057512245.1 Gryllotalpicola sp. CP2-P1 | reverse complement strand
GGGCGTGAGGAACGGATCGGTGACAACTGATCGTTAGTGCCGGGAGGCGCTGGCGGGGAGGATGTCATCATGCCTGGTCCCTATCCCAGAGAGTTCCGCGAGGACGTCGTCGCGGTCGCTCGGCGCCGTGGGAGCGGCGTCACTATCAAACAGATCGCCACCGACTTCGGTATCAGCGAGGCGACGCTGCAGAACTGGCTCCGCCAAGCGGATGTCGAAGACGGCAACCGGCCCGGTCAGACCGCCGCCGATGCCGCCGAGGCCCGGGAGTTGAAGAAGCGGATCCGCCTGCTCGAGCAGGAGAACGAGGTGCTCAGAAGGGCTGCGGCGTATCTGTCGCAGGCGAACCTGCGGCTCGGTGGCTCCCCAAAATGACGTACCCGCTCGTATCTGAGCTCGCCGAATCGGGAATCCCCGTGACGGTGTCGTGCCGGGTTCTGAAGCTCGCAAGACAGCCCTACTATCGGTGGCGCAACGACCCGATCCGGGAAGCGGACGTGCTCCGCGCGTATCGGATCAACGCGCTGCATGACGCGCATCATGATGACCCGACGTTCGGGTACCGATACCTCGCCGACGAAGCCCGTCGAGCGGGGTGGCGGATGAGCAGGCGGACGGCGTGGAAGCTGTGCTCGCAGGCCGGGATCCTCTCATCCGCGCAGCGCCGGCGACGCGGGAAGGGCAAGAAGGCCGGGCCGCCCGTGTTCGACGACCACGTCCAGCGGGTGTTCCGCGCCGACGCGCCCAACCGGCTGTGGCTCACGGACATCACGGAGCACTGGACGAGCGAAGGCAAGCTCTACTGCTGCGCGATCAAAGACGTGTTCTCCAACCGGATCGTCGGGTACTCGATCTCAGACCGGATGACCGCGAAACTCGCCGTCGACGCCGTCCGAAACGCCGTCGCCCGCCGCGGTGAGGTCGCCGGATGCATCCTGCACGCCGACAGGGGCAGCCAGTTCCGCAGCCGGGCCATGGCCCGCGAACTGCGCCGGCACGACATGGTCGGATCGATGGGACGCGTCGGCGCCGCGGGGGACAACGCGGCCATGGAATCGTTCTGGTCACTACTGCAGACGAACGTGCTCAACCAGCAGCGGTGGACGAGCCGGCAGGAGCTACGACTGGCCATCGTGGTCTGGATCGAACGGAAGTACCACCGCCAACGAGCCCAGGACACCCTCGGCGGCTTGACGCCCATCGAGTTCGAAGCCAAGCTAGCCGAGCCGCTCACACTCGCGGCCTAAACCGAACCTGTCACCAGTTCGTTCCTCACGCCC
>NZ_JBLRDT010000381.1:0-1285 GCF_057512245.1 Gryllotalpicola sp. CP2-P1 | reverse complement strand
GAGCTCGCGACGCGCGACGCGATCGTCGAGGCCGCCGCCGCGACGGGCGCGACGCAGATCTACGTCCACGTCGATCTCGACGTGCTCGACCCGGCCGTGATCGAGGGCGTGGGATTCCCCGAGCCCTTCGGCCTCGAGGTCGAGCAGCTCACCGCCGCGATCCGCGCCCTGCGAGCTCGCTTCGAGCTGGTCGGCGGGGCAGTGACGGGCTTCGCCCCGGCATCCCCCGACGCCGCGGCATCCGATCTCTCGGCCATCCTGCGCGTGCTCGCCGCGCTCACCCGACCGCTGCCCACCCCAACGGAGGAATCATGACCAGCTACGACGTCATCGTCATCGGAGCAGGCGCGATCGGCGAGAACGTCGCCGACCGCGCCGTGCAGGGCGGCCTGAAGACCGTCATCGTCGAGGCCGAGCTGGTCGGCGGCGAGTGCTCGTACTGGGCGTGCATGCCGTCGAAGGCGCTGCTGCGCAGCGGCTCGGTGCTCGAGACCGCGCGAGCGGTCCCCGGTGCTGCCGAAGCCGTCACGGGGTCGCTCGACGTCGAGCGGGTGCTCGCGCGCCGCAACACGGTCACGAGCAACTGGAAGGACGACGGCCAGGTGTCGTGGCTCGACTCCGCGCACATCGACCTCGTGCGCGGCCACGCCGTCTTCACGGGGCCGAAGTCGCTCACCGTGACGGCCGCCGACGGCACCGTCACCGAGCTCACCGCGACCCATGCCGTCGCCGTGTCGACCGGCTCGCTGCCGATGCTGCCCGACACGCCGGGCCTCGCCGAGGCCCAGCCGTGGACCAGCCGCGACGCGACGAGCGCGAAGTCGGTTCCCGCATCGCTCGCCATCATCGGCGGCGGAGTGGTCGCCGCCGAGATGGCGACCGCCTACACCTCGCTCGGCGCGCAGGTGACCCTGATCGCACGCGGCACGCTGCTCGGCGGCCAGGAGCCGTTCGCCGGCGAGAAGGTCGCCGCGGCGCTCACGAAGGCCGGCGCCGACGTGCGCCTCGGTACGACGGTCGACCGCGTCGAGTCGGCCGAGTCCGGCGGCGGCCACACCCTGCTGCTCTCCGACGGCACCGCCGTGACCGCCGAGAAGATCCTCGTCGCCACGGGCCGCGTGCCCCGCACGAGCGACCTGGGGCTCGAGGCGATCGGCCTGCCCGCCGGCGACTGGCTCACGACCGACGACTCGCTGCGCGTGCTCGGGCCCGACGGCGACCCCATCGACTGGCTGTACGCCGCCGGCGACGTCACCGGGCGCGCGCTGCTCACCCACCAGGGCAA
>NZ_JBLRDT010000380.1:0-1297 GCF_057512245.1 Gryllotalpicola sp. CP2-P1 | reverse complement strand
TTCGCGCTGCTGCGCGGCGGCGACCGCAGCGCCCCCGAGCGGCACCGCACGCTGATCGCGGTCATCGACTGGAGCTGGAATCTGCTCAGCGAGAGCGAGCGGCGGATGCTGCGCCGACTCTCTCGCTTCCCCGACGGGTTCTCGGCCGAGGCCGCGACGGCGGTCGTGCTCGTCGACGCCGACGCGTCTCGCGAGGCCGACGCGCGGCTCGCGGCATCCGATGACCTCGATGCCCTGGTGCTGCAATCGCTCGTCTCGGTCACCGAGACGCCGCTCGGCCTGCGCTACCGCATGCTCGAGACGGTGCGCGAGTTCGGCGACATGGCGCTGGTGGATGCCGGCGAGGACGAGCTCGTCGCCACGGCGCAGTCGCGCTGGGCGCGGCGGTTCGCGGTCCAGGCGATCGCGGCCCTTCCGACGCCGGGCCAGACGGCGGCGATCCGGGGACTGGAGCTCGAGCACGACAACCTGGTCGCGGTGCTGCGCGCGCACGAGAGCGACCCGGCCACGGTCATCCCCGTGTTCTCGGCGCTGCTCTTCCACTGGATGGTGCGCAACCAGTTCCGCGAGGCGCTCGCCTTCGCGCCCGTCATCGCCCGGGCCGCGGCTGAAGCCCAGACCTCCGCGGAGTTCCCCGACGCGACGGCCATCGCCCTGATGTTCGCTGCTGTCATGGGCATCGCGGGCTCTCAGGCGCCCAAGCCCGGAAGCCGCGATGCGGAGAGGCGGCCCGAGATGCCCCCCGAGCTCGCGGAGTTCCAGGCGGTGCCGCCGACCGTCATGCTGCGTTCCGGCCTGCGCGCGGCGGTCAAGGTGCGGCGGCTCGTCCGCTCGGGGACGGTGTCGCCGTGGCTCGCGGCCGTCGCCCGGGTGCTCAGCGCGGCACTGCGCTTCCAGGCCGAGTGGGGCCTATGGCAGCTCGAGGCGCTGCGCACCTCCGACGACGAGGTCATTCGCATCATCGGCAACCTGTTCAGCGGCCTGCTCACCGAGAACACCGGTGAGTTCGACCGGTCGCTGGCCTATGTGACCGCCGCGTGGGAGGGCGCCGAGCGCCTCGGCCTCGACTGGATGGCCGGGCAGGCCGCCCAGAGCATCGCCAATCTCTCGAGCCAGGACGACCGCCCGGCCGAGACGCTCGCCTGGGCGGAGCGCGCGCGTGAGCGCCTCGCGAGAATCGACGCCATCGAAGAGATCGGGCAGTTCGACTGGATCATGGCGATCAACAAGCTCAAGCTCGGGCGCCGCGACGGGGTCGCCGAGGCGTTCGAGCGGTTCGCGAACGACGACTCGGGGC
>NZ_JBLRDT010000379.1:0-1299 GCF_057512245.1 Gryllotalpicola sp. CP2-P1 | reverse complement strand
AGAGGCGGCAGGCCGCGCTGATTGACCATCGGAAGCGGGTGCCGGTGCAGCATCCGTCACGCCGACGCGACGCTCGAGGCGCTCGACGCGCGCCAGCGAGCCGGCCTCGTCGGCGGAGGGCACGAGAGCGCGGGCGATCATCAGCTCGAGGTGCAGGCGAGGCGAGGTGGCGCCCGACATCTCGGTCAGGGCGGCGTTCACGATGTCGGCGATGCGCGACAGCTCGGCCGCGCCGAAGGTGCGCGCCTCGGCGCCCATGCGCTCGAGCTCATCGGCGGGGGTGCCACGCAGCACCGCCGCCGCCCGGTCGGGGCCGGCCGCGGCGATGATGATGAGATCGCGCAGGCGCTCGAGCAGGTCTTCCACGAAGCGGCGCGGGTCCTGACCCGTCTGAATGACCCGGTCGACGGCAGAGAATGCGGTCGAGGAATCCCTCGCGGCCATGGCCTCGACGACCTCGTCGAGCAGCGCGGAGTGCGTGTAGCCGAGCAGCGCGACGGCGCGCTCGTAGCCGATCTCGTCGCCCTCTGAGCCCGCGATGAGCTGGTCGAGCAGCGAGAGCGTGTCACGGGGCGAGCCGCCGCCCGCGCGCACGACGAGCGGCAGCACGCCGGGCGCGACCTTCATGCCCTCTTCGTCGGTGAGCTTCTGGACGTAGTCGAGCATCATCGCCGGGGGCACCAGCCGGAAGGGGTAGTGGTGCGTGCGCGAGCGGATCGTGCCGATGACCTTCTCGGGCTCGGTCGTGGCGAAGATGAACTTCACGTGCTCGGGCGGCTCTTCGACGATCTTGAGCAGCGCGTTGAACCCCGCCGAGGTCACCATGTGCGCCTCGTCGAGGATGAAGATCTTGTAGCGGTCGCGCGCGGGGGCGAACACCGCCCGCTCGCGGATGTCGCGCGCGTCGTCGACGCCGTTGTGGCTCGCCGCGTCGATCTCGACGACGTCGAGCGAGCCCTGGCCGCCGCGGCCCAGCTCGATGCAGCTGGGGCACGACCCGCAGGGCGTGTCGGTCGGCCCCTCTGCGCAGTTCAGGCAGCGCGCGAGGATGCGCGCGCTCGTCGTCTTGCCGCACCCGCGCGGGCCGGAGAACAGATAGGCGTGGTTCACGCGGTTCGTTCGCAGCGCCGTCATCAGCGGCTCGGTCACCTGCGACTGGCCGATCATCTCGGCAAAGGTCTCAGGCCGGTAGCGGCGATAGAGGGCGGTAACCACGCCCCCAATCGTAACGGCGGCCCCCGACATCCCGCCGGGTCCCCGGCCGGGTGTGGAGAACGCGACGAGGGCGCGGAAGCGATG